>JAAYNW010000013.1 GCA_012520655.1 Clostridiales bacterium
CCATAATAAAAGGCCTCCTATTGATATAATTATTTTATCATAGAAGACCCTAAAAAACCTTATTTACAGAAAAACTTTCACAGACTTTTACAACGGAAAATAAAAGAAAATTGGTTTCAGAGGTAGCTTTGAATGCTTTAATCGTTAATTCTCAGTTATATTTTATACGGTCTTTATTAGTTGGAATGCCGTTAATCACTTTTTCCCAAGTTCCATTTTGAAACAGCTCATATTCTTCAAAAGCGCAGGGCAATCCACTTGCAGTAGCTATATTACTGCTATCCATATGTTGAAAATGTAGATGGGGAGCAAACGAATTTCCCGAATGGCCTACTCTGCCAATAACCTCCCTTTTTTGATGCGCTGACCAACCGAAACTTGAATCGACCCTGTTTGAAGATGTACTAATGCAGCGTACACATTATCTCCACATTCTATAATAATGTAGTTACCTCAACTGATTGAATATCATCTGCTTCGGGGCTGAAATAATGTGCGCCTTTATAAGCATTAGTCATATCTGAGAGTAAATTTGTTCGTTCACGTTCTACATATCCGTCTTGAGCCTGAATAACAGTTCCATCGTAAGAGCAATATACATCTTACCCCAACAATAGTATTTACAACTCTTATTTCCACCTGCTTCTAATATCTCCATTCTGACCATTTATTCGGCTAGTATGTAAAAATACTTTAATTTTAGAATGATTGATATTATGAAAAGTGGTTGACAATCCTAAATAATAGGTTTATTGTATAAACAAAATTATTTTGAAGCAAGAATTTAGGGAAGGATATTTTATTCCTTTCATTTTATGAATTGCTTTATTGTATGAAAAGAAACAGATACAATGAAGTATAGATGTACCATCAGACGAGTATAAATGTTTGGTGGTTCTTTTTCTTTATGGAAATTATCGGTATAATTCCGAAAACAATGGAGTAAATTGCGAGCAAATAAGGGAAAGAAGGAAAATGGATTATGAGAATTAATATAGAATCAGAAAGACTTATTTTAAGAAATCTTGTACCGGAGGACTATGTGGATGCTTTTAAGTGGTGTGGAGACCCGAGGGTAAATACATACATGATTTATCCATTGTATAAGCGTGCAGAGGATGTAAAAACCTGGATTGAAAGCTTGAATACGGATAATCCGGATAATTATGATGTTGGTTTTGTTTTAAAAGAGACAGGTGAGCTTATTGGAAGTGGCGGAATTGTATATAAGCCTGAACGGGATGTCTTTATTATTGGTTATAATCTCAGAGCTGATAAGTGGGGAAATGGATATGTGCCAGAAGCGATACAGAGTTTGCTCGAGTATGTCAATAAAACAAGGAAAATTAGTATTATTGAGGGTGAGTTCGCCGAGGAGAATTACAAAAGCAGACGTGTAATGGAAAAATTAGGAATGATATACGATAGGGATTCGGAGTATGAAAAACTTGATGGCAGCAAACGGTTTAAATCAAAAATTTATAGACGAGAATTTGTGTGATATTTAAAGAGAGTATGGATGTTCTGACGGTGAATTCCACTTCGGGGTGCCAATGGATAGAAAAAAACTGTAGACAACATTATTATAAAAAATCACATTTTTAATATATTCTAACGCTATTTCTATACATTATACTTGGTGAATAAAGAGAAACAATGTGTATAAGAACATCGAGGAAGCTTTGGAGAAGCCGGATGGCAGGGACACGGATTTGTCTAATTCACCGGAGATCGAGCTTACACAAGAACAGAGGAGATTCCTGCCAGAAGCCTTTTTCATAAATAGAACTTGACTAATAAATATTACTGATGTAATATTTACACGTGTAGCGGCTTCTCAGAGATTTTTTTTACAGTGAAATCCTACAAATGTAATATATAGAAGCGAATAATGTACACTAAAAATGGTCGTTAAAGATTCCAACAGAGCCGGGGGAAACGAATATGTTGTTAAAAAAGCCAGCGTGGTTTAGGAAGAGTGGATTAATAGTAATTGGCGTTATGCTGATGATCAGTGTTTCGGGATGTAGTGATATGCCTACAGAAGAAGCTCAGGTTGATGAAACTGTGATGGAGGTTCAGACTATTTCGGAGGATTCTAAAGAGGGTGCAGAAGAAATTGCTGACATCTGTCTGGATCTTTATAAAAAAGGTGCAGAGGAAAATAAGATAGCAAATTTGGAAATGATTCGCAGCATCGTTAGTCGGTTCGGAGAAAATGGGTATCCGGCTGTTGATAGTAGAAATCAAATTGATATGACTGAAGCGGAACAGGTGGTTCAATTCTGTAAAATGGTGGATGCGCAAGAGGAGGCAAAAATAACGGTTATTGAAGTCGATTATTCAGGCGGACTCATAAAATACGAACTACAAGCAAAAGATGGAAATGTAGATGTAGTTAGAAGCTATTACAAGTATGTAAACGGAAATGTACAGAGAACGGTTACAGGAAGCTATCGGGCAGATTATTGGAATTATACAGAAGATGGCTATCTTATGTTTTCCGGTGTTTGGTTTTCAGAAGAAATGTATGTACTTACGTTGAGCGGTGCAGAGGAGCATGTCGCATTACGAGTACAGCCATTGGATAAAACATATAGAGAGCTGAACAGAAAATATCTCCTTCCAATCAGTTACATGCGGAATAACATGTTTCTTGTGGATTGGAGTGAGGATGACTTTGGGGATTTGAATTTTTATGATATGTATGACATTCTCTATCCAAAAGTAAATTCGAAGTATGTTCCTTATGTGGCAGATGACAACTTGGGAGTCGGGGCTGTTTATCGAATTCCCAAGAAAGAATTTGAAAATGTCATTATGACATATTTTAATATTGACAGCAAAACGCTGCAGTCCAAAACAACTTATTATTCAGAAGATGAGACTTATGAATATAAGCCGAGGGGATTTTATGAAACGGAGTACCCGGAATATCCATATTCGGAAGTGGTCGGTTATACAGAAAACAGTGATGGAACAATTGCACTTACGGTTAATGTAGTATTTCCTTATACAAGTGATTCCCAGGTATATACACATGAGGTTGTAGTTCGCCCATTAGAGAACGGAGGGGTACAGTATGTATCCAACACAATTATTCCTTCGGAAGACAAATATGAAGCAGCATGGTATACTCCTCGCTTGACTGAGAAAGAATGGGAAGAAACGTATGGAGACAAATAATGAAGATGTAAAGTGGTTGCTTAGAAAATGTGGATTCCCCGTTTTACTATTGCTGATTGCCGTGATAGTAGGTGTGATTTGCTGGGGAAAGCTGCATGCGGAAGAACCGGGTGCGGCAGAGGAAGTATGGGAGCCGCCTGTGAAAATAGAAAACAGCAAAGCAGTAGTGGAAGAAACTACGCATACTGAAACTTCTGCGGAATCAGTCTATTGGATTATTCCGCAAGCCAGTGATTGTCTTATCTCGGATGAGGAGAAGAAACAGCTGCAGGGTATGGCTTTTTCAGCAGCAGAATCGGTTAGAGAAGTCTACAAGGATATCGTAATTGCAGATGTACCAAGCTATTCTTCCGGTGTTAGTGAATTTACCGGCGAGCAGCGGAAGGCTGTGGTGGAGCAATTGGGCAAAAGTGGTCTGGTAAGTGTTGTAGAAGATACTGATATGCAAAATTATGAAGCAATCGAAACATTTTATGCTGACTACCTGAACGGACATGATTCGATGGTTACGGTATTTGAAGTGCATCGGGACGGATTGATAGGAGCAGTAACTTTTATATATCGAAAAGGTGAGTTACAGACCTATTACATAGGAGTCCGTTGGAAGGAGGGGGGAATACCCGAAATACAAGGAACTTCCGTAAGTGATGTAGCTGAAATCAAACTTACCGAAAAGGGATATTTTATTTATGCATATGAATATGTAATTGAGCATACAAGTTTGAGACAGTATTGGAGGACAAAGCCACTCTCGGCGGAATGCAGAGAACTGACGAAGAAATACATATCAGGACTAAGCTATGTGAATTACAACATGCTTGTTACGAACTGGGACAGCAGTAATGTAGAGGATATCCTGATGCCTTGTATGTATGAAGATATCTATCGGATATACGCCGGCAAAAATCTGAAAACAGATAATTCGCAAATCCCGGCAGAAGAATATGAGAAAATTATGACCACCTATCTTCCGGTATCCGTAGAACAGCTGAGAGAATATTGCAGGTATGATGAGGGTAGCAACAGCTATGAACATGCAATGATTTATTCCAGTCCTTATCCGCCTTTTGGAGAAGTTGTTGATTATACGGAAAATGCGGATGGAACAATAACCCTCATCGTAGATGGAGTATGGCCGGATTACAATTCTGACCTCGCCTTTAGAAATCAGATTGTGGTTCGGCCGTTTGAGGATGGAACTTTTAGATATCTATCCAATTCTATAGAACAAAAAGAATTGGAATTGCCAACGATAGCAAGGACGAAAAGATGATATTATGAAATTAAAGAGAAAAAGTATTTTGCTGATTATGGCATTGTTATTTGGGAGCTTCGTATGTGCCTGTGGGAAAGAAGTTAATATTTCAGATGAATCATTTGTAGAAGATACAGAAGAAACCCAATCTACAGCGGAACAAAAAAATGCTGAGAAAGAAGCCGCAGAGCAGTGGGGAAAGGGCTATGGCCTTCCTGTGGACACACAGGAAGAGCAAGAAGCTACGAATGATTGCAAAAAGATGATGGATCTTATTTCGGATATTTATGAACATGCGGACAAAGGAGAGGCATCCAATGTCGTTCTAAGTGATGAAACCATTCTTGAAATGCAAAAGAAAGTAAAGGGTACAGGATGCCCGGTTACTACGGTGGTAACGTATTACAACATGGAAAATTATGAAAGAGCGGACAAATTTCTGGAGGGATGCATGGAAGGAAAAAGCGGTTCTGAAGTAGTTTACGAGATATATGTTGACGGTGGCATAGGGAGAATGAAATTCGTTTTTGACGGAACGGATATGTATGTTGTAAGTGCAAGAAGCATGTGGAATGAAGATAATAAGCCGTGGATGTCCGATATTGCCCACAACAGAATCAAAGAATGGAAATATACGGATAAAGGATGGTTTGGCTATGAGCTGTGTGTACCGGAGCCGCCGGAGGTCAGCGAAATCATAGATGGAAGCCGCCTGATCAGAATAAAACCAATGACAGAAAAACAGCGTGAAATGTCCGAAAAATGTGTGCGGGATTTTGGTTATCAAGGGAATAACCTTTTATGTTCCGATTGGGATACCGACCATATGGAAGAACTGGATTACAATGGAATGTATGAATATCTGTATAGAATGAAATATCAGAAAAGGTTTGATTCAGAAAATTACCCAAACGGAATTCCCAAAGAGGAATTTGAAAGTCTGATTATGGATTATTTTTCGATAACAGCAGAGCAGATACGGGAATATGCGGTGTTTGATGAGGAAAACCAGACTTATGTTTGGGCGAGACTTGGATGCATCAATTATGCTCCCACTTTTTTCGGAACTTCTTTGCCGGAGGTTACTGATATAAAAGAAAATGAAGATGGGACGGTGACGTTAACAGTGAATGCGGTATGTGATATGGTTATTTGCGACGATGCAGTCATAACCCATAATTTGACAGTTCGATTTGCAGAGGATGGTAGCTTTCAGTATTTGGGGAATGAAATCCTCTATGGTGGAATAAATAAAATTCCCGAATATCAATATCGCATGTTGTTCTAATAGTTGTATTCTGGTTATGCATATCGTATGTAACAGATTATAAAAAGACAACCTGCAATACATCAATTCAGCGGATGGAAAATATTGAAGAATCAGAGTTGTATATTTCCACAATATGTGAGTACATAGAAGCAAAATAAGTTTAATGAAAGCGGGTAAAGGTCAGCAGCGTGATGTCCATTACCCGTTTTTGTTATTTCCAGATATTCATGTCAGATAAAATAGACATGGTTATTTCAGTTGCGCTGCTTCCGGTAGCACCGCTGTCGGCTTCGATGTTGGTAGCAAAAAAGTAAGTATTATCTGTAGCTTCAACAAAGCCAACAAACCATCCATTCACATCCTGTCCATCCACACGTCCGGTTCCGGTCTTTCCATAGAAGGTTCCTGCATCGGAAGAGGAAAGGCAGATGGCGTCTTTTACCGCATTGATGTTTTTAGGAGAAAAGCCGAAGCTGTTATTCTGCAGTTTCGTTAAAAGTTCAACCTGTTCTACCGGGGAAATCTCTAAGGATGATTCCATCCAATAAGTGGAGAAATCGCCACTCATGTCTTCGTTCCCATATCCGATTTCCTGAATATAGTCGTAAGCGGAAGCGGCTCCAAGCTGTTCATTCACTGCCTGGAAATACCAGTTAACAGAGGATTTCATGGCTGACTGTAAGGTCTGATCCGCGTTCCATGCTTCGAACGGATAATTTTCTCCGTTCCATGTCATAAAGGAATTTTCCGGTGTAATGATATCTTCTTCCAATCCAAACAAGGCATCATATATTTTGTAGGTGGAGTTTGGTGCAACTCGCAAGATAGCATGCTCCATGTCGTGTATGCTCCAAGTTTTATTTTTCAAATTGTATAAAACAAAGCTTCCTTCGTATTTCCCAAAGTATGCAGAAAGGTCGATATAGGATATATTTTCTGATGAGGAGTTCCATTGGTAGTGACTTTCATCTGCCGCGTATGTAGATATAAAAGGCGTAAGTCCTAATAGGAGAACGGCCGTCAGTATAAATGCAGTCATGCCCTTTAGTCTTTTTATAAATGTTGGTTTTTCATAAGAGGCAATATTGATAATGCGTCGTTTCATCTGCTTCATGTTTCCGCCGAGACCGGCAGCAAACGGGAAAGGGGTAAGCGATACCTTTTCCGCATAGTTAATCAGTGTATTACCATAATCTTCATAGGCATCCTCTTCAAGCATCTTCAAGACGGAAGTATCACAGGCAACCTCTCTGTCATTACGCATTTCTTTCAGTGTGTACCAGACAAAAGGATTGAACCAATATACCACTCCGGCAAGGTTCATCAGATAACCGGCAAGAGCATCTTTGTGCTTGTAATGCTGTAATTCGTGTAGCAGCATATACCGCGTATCTGATTCATTATATTCAGAGATCAGATGGATCGGCAAATAAATACACGGTTTCAAAAGTCCCACAATAATAGGGGATTGTAAAAATGCGGTACTAAAGACGGGGATATCCTTTGTGATTTTCATTTCATTCAGGCAGCAGTAATACAATCTGCTGACTTTCGGGTTCTGAAGGGGTAGTGAGGATTTCTTCAAAGCGTGTAGACGGAGAGAGGACTTAATTACCAATATAATCATTGTAAGAATGCCCACAATCCAGATTCCCAATAAGATATATCCGACAACGGACGGTGTCTCGCTATTTACGGATAAAGTAAAGTCATTCATCCAATTTGCACTTCCGTTCAGATTTGTTTTTGCAGCTTCGTTCGTTGTGACTCCGGTATTGGGAGTTGAGCCACTTTTTTGGCCACTGATCCACGATATAATTTGCGGAAATCCGATTAGACGGAATGGCATAAAGGGAACTGCCAACAACCCCAGTAGCAGAAACCAGAGGTTGTATTGCATTCGGCTGGACAGATTGTTTCTGAATATCCTCTTGGCTATCATAAGAATTCCGATGATAACGCTGATAAAAACATTACATATTAAAAAGCGTATCATAAAATCAGCCACGTTATTTGCCTCCTTTTTTTGAACTCTTGGAAAGAAGGGAGCGGAGAGTGCTTATTTCTGTTTCGGACAGTTTACCGCTTTCTATGTACGCAGACAGCATAGCTGTGATATCTCCGTCATAATAGCGTTCCAGAAATGAATTGCTCTCCTGCCCGATATATTCGCTTTCCTTAACCACCGGAGTATAGACAAATACACGGCAATCCTTTTCGTAAGTGAGGGCGCCTTTGGTTACGAGGCGTTTAATGAGTGTTTGTATTGTTTTAGGACTCCAATTTGTAGTCTGCAATAGTTTGTCCGTTATTTCATTTGTGCTGATTGGTGCATGCTTCCATATGATTTTCATAACTTCAAATTCAGCTTCGGAAATCTGTGGTAACTTACTCATTTCAAACTCCTCTCAAATCTTACATATGTAATAAAAGTATTATAGATACTTTTTTCATAATTGTCAATTTCAGAAATTGCATCTTCCATGTATGAGTGTATGCAGTATGGTAAAATATTTATATATGTTCCATATAAGCAGCCGGAGTCAGTCCGTAATATTTCTTGAATACGGAAATGAAGTGCTTTGTACTGACAAATCCCACCTTTTCTGCGATGGAATATACTTTATCGCCGGGATTTTGCCGCATTATTTGCACGGCTTGTTCCATGCGTACTTTTAACAAATACTTGGAATAAGACTGTCCAAGGTTTTTATGAATTAAGTCACTTAGATAACAACTGTTCACACCGATTTCATCTGCGATGAGGGAAAGACTCAGTGGTTCGTCATAATGTTTCAAGATATAATTTGTTGCAAGATTTACAATCTGGTTAGTTTCGGACAGCATTCTTCTATTATCAGGAGAATTCAAACGGAATACGGTATGGCATAAAGCGTTGAAGATATCTTCCTTTCGATATTCTGAATGTGGCATGAGCTGTTCCACATGCATTGTCAGTTCTTTATATGCCCCATTGATATAATGAGCTTTGATATTAGAACGGCTGCATATATAACGAATAAGATAAGAGCCGCTCCGCAGCATTGTCGAGAGTGTTATGGGCTTTTTAAACAAGTTGCAGAATTGCTGTATGTTGAAGTATAAATGTTCAGTGTCATTTTTAAGATAATCTTCATATATTTTTGAAGAAATCTGATTGAGCTGAGTAATAAAGCCTTCTTCTTTTAAATAACTCTCATAGAAGATAGGATTGGAAAAATTCTTTAGTGTAAGCGCCAGTGTGTCATAAGCACTCATAGCAGAGAGTGGAGCGTCCATAATATCCGAAAAGTATTTTCCGCATGCAATTGTAATTTTGGGAAGATTATTGGAAGCGAATTCGTCTTGTAAATCACAACAAGTTCTTGTAATATTTTCTTGTAATGCTGAAAGAGTATCTTCGCTGAAAAAAAGCAGCACGCAGGAGTGATTGTCATAGACGGATACAATATTATTTTTGTTACAGAATGACTGACATATTTTGTATAACTTCAGATGATGGGTGGTCAGATCATAATTGTTTTCGTGAAGAAGCATGAGGTTTAATTCATCAATTGTAAATAGGACAAGACAAGCATACTGCTTCATAAAATTAAGTGATCTGTCTTCTATTGCTTCATAAAGCGTATATGCTTGATTGGTATTTCCTTCGATAATGCTTAAAAGGAACGCAGAAAAAACATCTAAAGATGTCATTTCTTTATTTTGTCCGAAGAATGTCGGCATCAGGTTTTTCCGATTACCGTCCAGGGCTTCTTTGACATTCATCAAAACCTCATAAAGGTTATCGTCATTAAGCGGCTTTAACAGATATTCTGTTACCTGGTACTTAATGGCGGTACGCGCATATTCGAAATCATTATAGCCGGATATGATTACTATTTTTGTATCAGGTGCGGTCTCATAGATAAATTTACATAAGCTTAAGCCGTCCATAGCCGGCATACGGATATCCGTGATGACCAAATCAAAGTGACGGTGTTTTAAAAGCTCCATAGCATCAATGCCGTCGCAGGCAATTCCTGTTATCTGATAAGAAGGACAGATGGCCGTTATATTGTTAGCAAGATAAGAACGCATCAATTGCTCATCATCTACAATCAGAATATTATACAAAGTCTTTTTCCTCCTTTCCGTCAAGCGGAATAGATACTGTAATGGTCGTTCCTTCTCCCAAAGCTGAATCAAGGAAAATTCGAGAGGAAGTCCCGAACTTGATTTGCAGTCTTCTTTGGACATTTAATAGACCGATACTGTTGTTGATGGTCTGATGATTGCCCGCCGCATCATTATCTGATGCAAAATTATGCCGGAGTTCTTCTAATTTATCAGGTGCAATTCCCGGTCCGTTGTCTGAAACAGTAATTAGAAGCACGTTGTTATTACGGGATGCATGGATACGGATATGCATAGGAGTACGTGTTTCTTCACAGCTGTGTTTCACACAGTTTTCTACGAGAGGCTGTATGGTCAAAGCGGGAATTTGTATCTGGAACAATTTGTTATCAATCTCGATGGAAAAAGACAATTTTTCTCCATAACGAATCTGTTGAATCTGCAAATAAGCGCTCACAAGCTGTAGTTCTGTACTTAAAAAAATATCTTTATCGACATTCATAACACCTCGTAAAAAACGCGATAGATTTTCAATGCTGTCAATAGCTTTCTCATATTCGTTGCATTTGATGAGAAGACTGATGGTATTTAATGTATTATGGATAAAGTGCGGTTTAATCTGGTTACAAAGTGCTTCATATTGGGAGGATTTATGGAGATACTGCATTTCGTATACCTGAGTTACAAGGGCGGTATTACGGTTTATGATACTGTTAAGATTTTGAAGCATTAGGTTAAAGGATTTGGCGAGGTATCCGATTTCATCATCATTAATAAGGGGTACCTGAACAGATAAATCACCTGTTTGAACTACTTTCATGGTTTCGACAATGGAAAACAGAGGAGTAAAAAATTTCCTTAGAAAAATGAATAGTCCGGCAAGAGCAGCAATCAAACAGAGGATAACCAGTAAAAAGGTAGTGGTAATACTTTTTAAGGTAGACAAAATGATATCCTGATAAGAATTCAAGGCAATGATCCTCATTCCTGCTTCATTCAGGCTGACTGTATTCAATATATATCTGTTCCCATCAGCTGCTTTTATAATATTTCCGGTAGTATTTGTGTGTACGACGAAAGGTAATAATTCACCGGAATCCGGATTGGGAAGTTTGTTCTTAGAGTAAACGACGTGGTTGTCATTCGTTATAACGTATAGTGCACCTCTATGTTCGAACTCAACCTTTTCGCAAAGAGATTTGATGACAGAATAATCGGTGTCGACCTTTACGACGCCAAGCACCTGTTTATTGTCTTCTTTGCTACGGATGCGGCGTGCAACAGATAATATGGAGGTTTCTTTATTACCAAATGCTTTTTCCGAATGTATAGGGATATAGATAGGTGTTTTGGACTGTAATGCCTGCCTGTACCAGTCGGTACCCTTATAAACGTCATAGTCTTCCATTTCGTAGGGAGTTCTCGTATAGGAATAAATTCCATTATCAGTAAGGATATAAACCCTCAATATTTCATTTCTGGGCAATGTCATTACCGAGGAGAGAAAAGATTCTATTTTCCTTTTTTGATTTAGCCTTTCTTCCGTAGTAGAGGGAAGAGAAACAAGCTCTCTCATAATATCGTCATAATAATAAGGAGAGAGTGTAAGCCGATAGAGTTCATCGATATAATTATTGATATTTGTTCCCAGCTGTTCAATAATCTGCTGTGTCTGGCTTCCGGTTTGTTCAATCATTTGCTCTGAATGCCACCTATAATTTACATAAGAAACAAGTGAAACCAGGCCAATACTGAATAAGCATAAAAAAAGCATTAATTTAAATTGGAAGCTCAGTTTTCTTATGGTATTAAGCAATTTCATAACACGCTCTCTTTCTTTTCTTTTTTATTATATTATAAGAAAAAAGGTAATTCAATTGATTGGATGGAATATCTAAAAAACAGGGTATCTCACCTAAAGATTGCGGTATTTCCAGGTAAAGTTCAAGATGCTATGCTTTATTTAGCAGATAAAGCAAAGGAGGATATAGCATGAAAAAGCAAAAAGTATTAGCATTAACGATGGGAATCGTACTGGCATTCGGAAGTCTGAGCGGGTGCGGTTCGGTCAATTCTGTTCCGGCAACAGATCAGACAGGCGGGAATCAGCAGGCTAGTGGACCGGACGTTGAAACAGAGGTGGGAAAAGCGGATTCTTCAGAAAAAGTAAAATTAACACTCTTCACAGGAAAAATTGAAACCATAGATGTAATGAATGAAATCATAGATGATTTCAATGCCTCACAGGATCGGATTGAAGTTACGCAGGAATATCAGAAGGACGCAAGTAATATCATTAAAATTAAATTTGCATCCGATGAAGTGCCTGATATTATGACAACGTATGAACAGGGATTTGTAGATGAAGGAAAGTATCTGGATCTATCGGAGTATGATGAATTGTGGAGCAGGCTTTCTCCATCGATTAAGGAAGCTTGTACGGATATCAAAACAGGAAATCAGTATCGGATTTGTACAAATATGACAATGGCAGGATTTTTTTACAATAAAGAGATTTTTGATGAATTAGGGCTGGAGATGCCGGATAACTGGGACGACTTTGAAGTCTTGTTAGAAACGATCAAAACAGAAAAGCCTGATGTGACACCATGGTTTATTTTTGGAAGCGAGGCATGGCATCTTGGACATTTAATCGAATTTATTCCCCACGGTTATTTGAAATCAACCCTCGGAACTGTGGAAGCCAAAAGAGCAATGCTGGATAATGATAAAGAAAAGCTTCGATTTGGGGAAGCAGACGGGCCTATGGCGGTATTTGGGCAGAAGATGCTCGATCTGCAGAGCAAAGGGCTGGTTAATCAGGATGTGCTGACTGCGACAAGCGATAATTGTGTTCAAGACTTTGTGTCCGGCAAGGCAGCGATGCTAAGCAACGGAATGTGGGTTATATCCAGTATATTGGAAGCAAATCAGCAAATGCAGGATGCGCCGTATCCTGCTTATATGCCTGATTCCGAACCGGTAGTTTTAAGTGCAGAGGATTCCGGTTATTCTATCTCGGCAACAACCGAACATAAGGAAGAAGCGATTGAGTTCCTTAACTTTTTATTCCTTGCAGAAAATCAGCAGAAGTATAGTGAGGCAGCCAAAGCGCCGAGCGCTTTTACTGATGTGGACGCAAAATGGGCGCCGGATACGATTGTAGCGGAAGTAAACAGTGCATTAGAGAAAGCGGTTAATATTGGATTTACCAATGAAAAACCGGCAGGATTTTCAGGAGATGATGCGGGAAGAATGGTACAGGAATTACTGGCGGGACAGTATACTGCTGAAGAATTTGCCAAAGCATATGAAAAAAGCTGGGACGATGGAATGGTAGTATCTGAATAAACAATGAAGGCAGAGCTGTGGCAGCGGCAATAAAGTGCGGATGCAGCAGCTCTGTTTTTTAGTAAAGCAGGAAAAATGCTTAGTGACAGCGCACAGTTAGGAGCAGTATGACAAAGAAAAAAATTGGATTACATACATTTATGGCATTTCCGGCCTTTTTTCTTTTCTCCGTATTTTTCCTTTATCCCCTTTGTAAAGGGATTGGAATGAGTATGACGGATTGGGACGGAATAAGAACGGCGAAATTTATAGGGATTCAAAATTTTATCTGCTTTTTTTCTGATAAAAGGGCAATGACGGATATCAAGACAACAGTTTTGTTCGCGTTAGGCAGTGCTCCATTACTGAATATCATAGGTCTTGGATATGCATTGCTTATGAATGGTAAGTTCCGGGGTAAATCTATGGCGAGAATGTTTATTTACATGCCTGCAATCATCAGCCCGCTGATTATGGGATATATTTGGTATCTGCTATTACAGCCGGGCAGGGGCTTTGTTTACCATGCATTAGACAGGATAGGAAGAGCGGAATTATTCGGTAATTGGCTGGGGAATTATTGGACGGCAATGCTGGTTCTCATTTTGGTAAATGTCTGGCAATATGCAGGGATGACAATGGTTATTTATCTGGCAGGACTGCAAAGTATTCCGGCAGATTTGTATGAGTCGGCACAAATAGACGGAGCAACGGGGCGGCAAAGCTTCTGCTACATAACACTGCCGCTTCTGGGACCATCTATTAGAATTAATGTTGTA
This sequence comes from Clostridiales bacterium, assembly GCA_012520655.1. Lineage (GTDB taxonomy): Bacteria > Bacillota > Clostridia > Lachnospirales > Lachnospiraceae > Kineothrix. Next base: position 13,937 of record JAAYNW010000013.1, read on the forward strand.
ACAAATATTATTGGCTCCCTTTCCGTATTTGATATTGTGATGTCACTGACAGGAGGCGGACCCGGCTATAATACGGAGACTTTAAGCATATATATTATGCGCATGTGTTATGGAAGCAAGACAGGATATTCGACGGCAGTGGCGATTATCATGTTTTTCATTATTCTTGTACCGGTTGTAATCGCTCTGCGGCTAACAAAGGAGAAGAGTGAATAAGACTATAATTAAGTACCGATTTGAAGTCAGGAGGCAGTGTGAAAAAATATATTTAATAATCAGATATCTATTAATTACGTTTGTTTGCGGGGTATGCCTGACTCCGTTTTTGGTGTTGCTGATTCTATCCTTAAATACACCAAAGCGGAACTTTTATGAAGGAAATATGCTTATTCCGGATTTTTATTTTCAAAACTTTGTTGAGGGATGGCATAAATCAAATATTGGACAGGCAATGATTAATTCAGGGCTCATTACCATCATATCTGTTGTTTTAATTGTGGTATTGTCTGCAATGGCAGGATATGCGATAGCGCGCTTCAGGAATAAAATAAATATGCTCATTTTTGGTATCCTGCTGGGGTGTATGATGATTCCGGGCATTATTAATACAGTTCCGCTGTATACCTTAATGATAAAGATTAAAGCGGTAAATACATTATGGGGAATGGCATGTGTCTGTGCTACGCTGGCTCTTCCGCAGGCAGTGTTTGTGTTTACGGGATTTGTCAGGTCGCTTCCTAAGGAAATAGAGGAAGCAGCAATCATTGACGGTTGTTCCTATATGAAAGTTTTTTGGAGAATTATATTTCCGCTTTTGAAGCCGTCTATTTCAGCGGTAGTTATACTAAATGGTTTTGGGATATGGAACAATTACTCGCAGGCAGTGTTTTTCTTGCAGGACAGCAGCAAGCATAATGTTCCTCAAGCATTATCGGTATATTTTCAGCAATTTGCAGGAGCAAAGTGGAACTTAATGGCAGCGACTGCTGTAATAGCAATTATACCTGTGGTTACCGCATTCTTGATTTTCCAGAAAAATTTAATGAAGGGACTTACAGAAGGAGCGTTAAAAGGATAGATAAGAAGCTGCAGAGGCGGCAATTGATTGAAAGGAAAAGACAGAAAAATGCAAATGTATGATATTTATCCGGTCAAAGCACAATATCTGACAGATGAGGAAGTGTCCATAGCTATTGAAAATAAGAATTTAGATGCTGAGGAAGTTACGCTGAAAGTTTTCCATTTGGAAGACTGTATTTTGGCTAGAAAAGTTGTTTTGAACATTTCGGGACAGTCGCATACAGCCTATGTCAGGATAGGAAGATATCAGGCAAAAGTGTCGGGGTTTGGTGTCCAGTTATGGAAGAAGGAAGAATTATTGTGTTCCACCGCCTTTGATGTGGTAGAACATCCTTCTAAGTCACTGAGGTATGGTTTTTTAAGTGATTTTACGAAAGAGGATGGAGAATCAGAAGAAGATATATCTAATTTAAGAAAATTTCATATTAATATGGTACAGTTTTATGACTGGTCATATCGACATGACAATCTTGTTTCAGAAGAAGAAAACTATACAGATATGATGGGAAAGAATATATCGATGGATACCGTAAAAGAAAAAATTGCGGCAGCGAAGAGATATGGCATGAAACCGATGGCTTATGGAGCAGTATATGCGGCGTCCGAAGATTTTTATGAGAAGCATCCAGACTGGGCTTTTTATACAAGTGCAGGAGATGTGTTCCGGTTTATTGATGTTTTTTATATTATGAATATTACGAAGAAATGTCCATGGCATGGCCATATTGTAAATCAATACCGTAAGGCGGTAGAAGAAGTCGGATTCTCAGGAATTCATATGGATACTTACGGGTTTCCGAAGACTGCATACTCCCGATATAATGGAACACAGGAATTAATATATTTAAAAAATGAATTTGCTTCTCTGATTAATTCTGCTAAAAAAAGTCTGGACGAAGTGGAAAAAGATAATTACCTGGTTTTTAACAATGTGGGAAATTGGCCGGTGGATACGGTTGCGGAAGCGGATTTACAGGCAATTTACGTGGAAGTATGGAGTCCCTATGAGAGATATTTTCATATCAAGCAGATTATACGGGAAGCACAGAAAACAAATACCAAAGACCTGCCGATTATTTTGGCAGCATATCTGGAACCGTTTCGGCTGTATAGTCAGGAGAGGGCAGGATTTGCGGCATACATACTATTGGCAGCTATTGTCTCAAATGGAGCGTATCATCTGCTCCTGGGGGAAGAGAATGCAGTATTGACACAAGGATATTATAGTGATTATTCTTATCTGACCGATGAGCAAAGCCATAAAATGCGCCATTATTATGATTTTATGATAAGATACATGGAATTATTTTATGACAGGAGTTTAGAGGATGTTACGATGACCCATATAGGATGGGATAACTATGAATATCAGTGCGGATTTTCAAATTGGAGCAGTTATGCGGAGGCGGATAAAATCTGGCTTACAGTTAGAGAAAATGCAAAATATAAAACAATCAGCCTGATAAATCTTTGTGGCTGCAAGGAGGATTACTGGAATCAGGGGAAAGAAGAACCCGAACTGCAAAAGGAGCTTTTGTTTACTGTACATGTGGATGGAGAGATCAAAGGAATTTTTACGGCCAGCCCGGACAGGGAGGATGCCTCTATGTATCCGGTGCCTTACTGTTATAGAGAAAATGCGAAAGGAAGGTTTGTTGAATTTGCGGTTCCGTTTCTTGCTATCTGGGAGTTTGTAGTAATCCGTTTATAGAAAAACATCAGGCCCGAAGCTGTTCGGGCAGGATATGCAGCCTGGCGCGCGGAACAAAAGCTGTGCTTGCAGAAGCTCTTGGTCACGAAAGTGTGCGAAGCACACTTTTGTTCCAACATATTTGCTGTTCTGTTTAGATTAGATAGTCGCCTTATCTGATCGAAGCTATGGACAGTTCCAGACAGCGCTCGCCGGTCACATCAGTATTTCCGTCGGCGGTTACACGAATGGTATTATAGTGTGCCGGATTGCAGTAATCCTTTTCATATCCGTTATCATCATAATAATCGTAGGAAGCCGTATCTGTTACATAACCCAAAAGCTTCAGGGATAGGCCGGATATTTCTGTAATATTTTCCCCTCCGTCAGACAAAGGAATAATACAATTGGGGCGTAGAAAGAAAACAACCGTATCCAAAGGAATCGTAACGTAGTGGTCCCCGGCGGATAATAGCTCAGTATCATAATCCTTTAGACTTCTCATGCGTATCATGCGCATATTTTCTGGCAAATAAACGTAACGTCCGCTAACATTTTGCTCATATACAGGTGCTATCATCAACTCTTCAGAAAGCATAAGCTGGTCTTCGATTTGTGCGGCGCGTGAATCCTTCGGATAGACAAAATGCAGTGGTCTGAAGAGCATTTTATTTTTTATGGAAGCCTTTACATATTCACTGTAAAGATACGGAAGCAGCCCGTAGCGAATCGATAAAAGATTACGGAAAACATCTACTTTTTCAAATTGATATACCTCCTGTTCCCTTGTGCCCAGTGCGGAATGGTTTCGCATAAGAGGAGTGAATAGACCTAGTGCAAGAAAGCGTAAAAGCAGATCTTCCGTAGTGTTTTCGCCAAACCCCCCCAAATCGGCGCCGGTATATAAAAATCCACACATATTCAAGGAGGGAAGCATCTTTAGATTCAAAAGAATATGTCCCCAGATGGACATATTATCACCCGTCCAGATGCCTCCGTAACGATGCATCCCTACATAGGAAGAGCGTGAAAAAATAAGGATACGTTTTTCGGGAAGCAATTCTTCAAAGGCTTCGGAAGCTGAGCGGGTCATATTGTATCCATACAAATTATGCACCTTATCGTGACAGAGTAATTTTCCGTCTACATTATGGTAAAAAGAACGGTAATCTTCGTCGGCATTAGAAAGGCCTTCTATTTTGCCTTTCAACTCAAAAAAATCATCTACCCCTAAATTTCGTCCGTAGTAATTTCCCAATTCTTTTAGTGTATTAGAGAGTCGCTCCGGGGTATAAAAAATAGCCGGTTCATTCATATCGTTCCAGAATCCATCAATGCCTTGTTTTAATAAAGTATTATACTGCAGGCCGAACCAGCGCCTTGCCGCAGGATTTAAAAAGTCGGGGAAACATACGTGCCCGGGCCAAACGGCTGCCGTAAAATCCGTACCATCCTCTTTTTTGCAAAAATAGTTATTACGGGTACCCTCCTCATATACAGAATAACCTTCATCTATTTTGACTCCGGCGTCGATGATAGGAACCAAATGAATTTTTTCTCGCTTCATTTCTTCCACAAAGGAGGGAAAATCAGGAAAGAGGTTTTCGTTCACGGTAAAGTCCTTATAATTATCCATGTAGTCAATGTCCATATATACGCTGTCCAGCGGTAAATGTTCCTCCCGGTGTCTGCGGACTACAGTACGGATATCCTCCGCATTCTTATATCCCCAGCGGCTCTGACCATAACCCAGAGCCCATTTAGGTGCGATATAGCTTCGTCCAATTAGTTGACGGAACTGTGTAACGATATCATTAATATCGTTGGATTCAATAAGGTATATATCCAGATTATTGTCATTGGGGGTAATAACTAACCGGTTGGATGAAGTGTAACCGATATCAAAGGTGAGGCGCGCCGGATAATCAAAAAACACACCGAACAAATCTTTTTCTCCGTCAATCAAAAGAAAATTATGAGCGCCGTAAAGGGAACGCTTGTTTTCAGCGTGATTATAGTCATCAGAGGCATAACTTTCATAAATCCATCCTCTTTTATTAATTCCGCGAATGGCTTCGCCGAGACCATAAACCAGTACATCCTCACCCATGTTATATACAAAGGAACCAGTATCTGTACGGATAAAATATGGCAGCGTATCCATGCTGGAGGGGATAGTGATGATAACAGCATCTGTGGAAAGAGGACTTCCAAAAGTAAATTTACGAATCATAGGCAACTCCTTTAATAAATAGTATTTTTATGCTATTATAATACTGTTTGTATAGAATAAATAATAGTATTGCAACATGTTCTAACACAATACTGCTATGATTGGAGAACGATGGAAAAACGATATGACTTAAAAGAGAAAACGCTCCATGGAACACTGTCTATGCCCTTAGGATATTATCTCTGCCATGTCCCTCAAGATTTTGCAGTTCTGCCGGTACATTGGCATGAAGAGATTGAGATAACCAGAATCCGGGAGGGGGCAGTCACATATTATATTCAATCGGAGCAATACTTTCTTAAAGAGCAGGATCTTCTGATATTGTTGCCATTTACCTTACACGGCATAGAACAGAGGGAAGGGAAAACAATGTGCTCGGATAGCTTTGTATTTAACCTCAACATGCTTGGAGGGACCTATCCGGATTCCTGTGCAGTTACTTATTTTTATCCGTTGCTTGAGGAACGCGGGAAAGCACCGGTCATTGTCAGGAAAGAAGAAAGTAGATACGAAACATTGAATAAGCTTTTTGAACAGATACTGTCATGCTATACAAAAAAAGGCTTTGGATATGAGCTTAAGCTAAAAGCATGCCTTTTTGATTTCATGGGAGAATTACTCACACCGGAAATGTTAAGTAAAGAAAAAAAACAGAATATGCAGGTGTTGGAAAAGATAAAGCAGGGAATCGGTTATATACAGGAAAATTACCGAGAAGATATTTCTGTTAAAGAGTTAGCAGGAATTTGCCAATTCAGTGAATATCACTTTATGAGATTATTTCGCAAGTATACAAATATGACGTGCATTGATTATATCAATACATATCGGTTGTCGTCTGCTCTGGAAGAATTGGAAAACACAGATCATTCCATAACTGAAATTGCTATATGCAATGGATTTAATACGATTTCTTATTTTAACAGACTGTTTCGCCAGAAATATGGGATGACACCACGTGAATACCGTAACAATTTGGATATACAGGAAAAGGTTTTATGAGGCTGATTGAGAGCGGGAAGAGCTCTTAAGCTATTAATTTTCCCTGCTCTTTTGCAGATGGTAAAATGTGGGTGGATGTGGTAAAATATTACACAGAAGCTCAGAATAGAGAATGGGACGTTACTACAAATATTAACAGGGATATATCATTAGCGGTGAGGATAAACCCATAGGAATTTTGAGATATAATCTGTTTTGGGAACATGAAATGTGTGAGCTTGGTTATAAAATGATTATGACATCAACCTATTTTAATAAGAGGGTGAATATGAACGCTGATTTTGTAAATATAACAACAGAAAACTTAGCTAATGAGCATTTATGTTGTATTATCCGCAGTAAAAAGCTCCATCAAGGAATTGAAGCAAAGAGACAATGGCTTTCGGAACGACTGGATGAAGGTCATGTCTTTAGGAAATTAAATGAAAAGGCTACGGTTTTTATTGAATATGCTCCTCTTGAGACAGCTTGGGTTCCCATAATCGGTGACAACTATTATTATTTGTACTGCTTATGGGTTACCGGCAGTTATAAAGGAAAGGGGTACGGGAAGTCGCTGATGGAGTATTGTTTGGCTGACGCCAAAGAAAAGGGTAAATCCGGCATTTGCATGCTCGGAGCAAAAAAACAAAAATCTTTCCTTTCTGATCAATCGTTCGCGAAGAAATTCGGCTTTGAGGTTGTTGATACTACCGACAATGGATATGAGTTGCTTGCACTTTCTTTTGACGCAACGACGCCAAAGTTCGCACCAAATGTTAAAAAACAAGAAATTGAAAACAAAGAGCTAACAATCTATTATGATATGCAATGCCCTTATATCTATCAAGACATTGAGATGGTAAAACAGTATTGCGAAATAAATAATGTTCCTGTATCTTTCATTCAAGTGGATACGCTGCAAAAGGCGAAGGAATTGCCTTGTGTTTTCAATAATTGGGGTGTTTTTTATAAAGGGAAATTTGAGACAGTGAATTTATTGGATGTCACTTCCTTAAAGAGAATACTTAAAAAGTGAAGAGGACAAGCTATGTTACCGGAGCAGATGTCTATTTTCGTTGTGCCAATTGAAGAGCTTTGGTAAGATAGCCGTTTATAAAGAGATTTGCTGTTTCAATTGCTTCTCTACCGGCTTCGAAGATTTCCTTCTTTGGGGCTTTTTTTGCGTTCTTTTCATTCTTTTCAAATGATTAGTATTTTGTGGAATAATCCCGGAACCTATTTACACGAACAAATGTTCTTGGTATAATATGTGCAGTATAGGCAATAAGTAAAAAATACCAAGTAATTTGATATAAAGGAGGAGCCGGAGTATTGTCATGAAGAATAGAACCTATATTGCAATTGATTTCAAGTCTTTTTATGCTTCTGTGGAGTGTATAGAGCGAAATCTTGATCCTCTAACCACGAATCTTGTGGTAGCGGATGTAAGCCGAACGGAAAAAACTATTTGTCTTGCCGTCTCGCCTTCCCTAAAAGCATACGGTATTCCCGGCAGAGCAAGATTGTTTGAGGTCGTACAGAAGGTTCGGGAAGTAAATGCCCGGAGACGGCAAGATGCGCCGGGAAGAGCCTTTTCGGGCGCATCCTTTGACGATATGGAACTTAAGTCTTCACTGGAACTCGCACTGGACTATATTGCGGCAACACCGAGGATGGCCCTTTATATAGACTATAGTACTAGAATTTACAACATTTATTTGAAATATATTGCTCCGGAAGATATACATGTCTATTCGATTGATGAAGTATTCATGGATGTGACTGATTATTTAAGTACTTATAAGATGACAGCCCGTGAACTTGCAAGCAAAATCATCCAAGATGTTAGAAGAACTACAGGGATTATAGCAGCGGCAGGGATTGGGACTAATCTGTACCTTTGTAAGGTCGCCATGGACATTCAAGCAAAGCACATTCAAGAAGATAAAAATGGAGTGTTAATTGCAGAGCTTGATGAAATAAGCTATCGGAAGCTGATGTGGGACCACCGACCGCTTACGGACTTTTGGCGTATTGGAAGAGGATATGCCAAGAAATTGGAAGAGCAAGGTCTAATGACTATGGGAGATATCGCCAAATGCTCTCTTGGTAAAGCAGATGAATATTATAATGAAGATTTATTATACCGGATGTTTGGAATCAATGCGGAATTACTGATAGATCATGCATGGGGATGGGAGCCGTGTACAATAGCGGATATAAAAGCCTATAAACCGAGTACAAATTGTATTGGCTCCGGACAGGTTTTGCCATGTGCCTATCCCTTTGACAAGGCGAGGCTGGTAGTCCGGGAGATGACGGATATGTTAGCACTTGATTTGGTCGACAGAGGGCTTGCAACAGACCAACTAGTGCTGGCAGTTGGCTATGACATCGATAATTTGGCAGATTCAAACAAAAAAAACTTATATCATGGGCAGATTACTACGGATCGTTATGGACGCTCGGTTCCAAAGTCTGCCCACGGAACGATAAATCTTGAGGGAGCTACATCCTCCGCAAAGAGAATGTTGGATGCTATTACAAAATTATTTGAAGAGATTGTAGACAAGAATCTCTTGATAAGAAGGGTGAACATCTCAGCAAATCACGTTGTAGATGAATCAATCATACGAAATGCTGTATGTTTTGAACAATTGAATTTATTCACGGATTATGCCGCGGAGCAAGCAGAAAAGGAAAAACAAGATGCTGAACTTATACGAGAGAAGAAGGTACAGAAAGCAGTGCTGGAAATTAAGCACAAATATGGAAAGAATGCTGTTCTAAGAGGTATGAACTTAGAAGAAGGAGCTACGTCTGTACTTCGGAACAGGCAGATTGGAGGTCATAGGGCATGACGAGAGTATATGACGATATCATTGATCTGCCGCATCATGTTTCTGATACACATCCGCACATGGCAATTATTGATCGAGCTGCGCAATTTTCTCCTTTTGCTGCATTGACCGGCTATGATACGGCTATCAAGGAGACTGCGCGATTGACGGATGAGAGAATGGAACTGGATGAATATGTAAAGGACTTATTGAGTGATAGACTTCAAATTATAACGAATAGGATAAAAGAGCTCCCTCAAGTCAAAATCACTTATTTTCAACCCGACCAAAAGAAAGAGGGCGGTTCTTATGCTATTGCCACAGGTATTGTTAATAAGGTAGATTTATACGGGAGAATTCTTATTATGGCTGGTGGAAATAGGATTTCCATTGATGATATAATCGATATAGGCGGAGAGATATTCGAAACGACGTGTGAGAAAGATGCGAGGTGCTGAAATGACTAATTGGAAACGTAATGCGACATTATATATTATTGGACAGTTCGTGTCTATGTTTGGCTCGATGCTCGTGCAGCACGCCATAACTTGGCAAATCACACTCGAAACCAAATCGGGTGTGATCATGACGCTATTTACCTGCGCTGCACTATTACCTATGACACTGATTTCGCCGTTTGCGGGAGTATGGGCAGACAGATACAATCGTAAACACCTTATCGTAATATCCGATGCATGTATCGCACTCATAACGTTAGGCTTGGCCGTAACATATATCTCCGGCTACAAAAATATCTGGCTAATGTTCATAGTTGTAGTCATACGGTCATTTGGACAAGGCATACAGCAACCTGCGGTATCCGCGATGATACCGCAAATCGTGCCGACGGAGAGTTTACAGCGGTTCAACGGAATACAAAGTTCAATTCAATCGCTGAATATGTTTGTCGCCCCGATGGCGGCGGGGGCATTGCTGTCGTTTTTGCCGATTGAATATATTTTCTTTATTGATGTGGCGACTGCGGCAATAGGAATAAGCATAGTTGTGATATTTGTTAAGGTATCCGGCGTCCCGCACGCGGAGGAAATAAAGCCTGGTATAAAGGCATACTTTCACGAACTGCGCGAGGGTCTGCGTTATATCAACTCTAAAACATGGTTGAAACTTGTTATTATCTATAGTGCGTTTTTCAGTTTTTTTGCGTCGCCTGCAGCCTTGCTGACTCCGCTTCAGACAGCCCGTACATTTGGCGACGATGTTTGGCGGTTGACCGCGATTGAAATTGTATTTTCCGTCGGTGCGGTCGTAGGCGGTATATTGATTTCTGTGTGGGGTGGTTTCAAAAATAAAGCGCATACTGTTGCTACGGCTTGTGCGATGTTCGGTTTGACAGCTTTTCTGCTCGGTGTGGTACCGAATTTTTGGATATATTTAGGAGTAATGTTTATCTGCGGCGTTACAATGCCGTTATTCAACACGCCGAGTACAACGCTGCTTCAGAGCAAAATTGAACCGGATAAAATGGGACGAGTGTTCAGCGTAATGATGATGTTCGGAGGGATGGCAATGCCGCTCGGAATGATTGTGTTCGGTCCCTTGGGCGATGTGGTGCGAATTGAGTGGCTGTTGATTGCTTCCGGCATGGTGATATTCATCAGCGGTCTTGCGCTACTCAAAGTTCGTTCGTTGATTGAGATAGGTAAACTATAGTGAATGCAATAGTACAGAAATTATAAGATTTTATTATCTTATTGGTATTTGATTCTTGTATTTATGGTATATTATAAACAGAAGAAAAACATAAAGGTATTTAAAAGGAGGGAATAATATGTCTGAATTATGCAATGATAAATTTGTTTATAGGAATTTGATAAATGGACAGTGGGTAGAATCAGCATCGGGTAATGTCATTACCATAACGTCCCCTGCTGATGGTTCTCTTGTTGGTAAGATACAGGCAATCAGCAAAGAAGAGGTTGATGAGGTTATCCGGTATTCGAAGGAAAGTCTCTCTTCGTGGGCCGATGTTCCAATATTTGAAAAGGCCCGGATATTGTATAGGGCGGCAGAGCTTTTGGAGGAGAGAACAGAAGAAATATCGGATATTTTGATGATGGAGATCGCAAAAGACAAAAAATCTTCAGTATCGGAAGTGAAGAGGACTGCAGATTTTCTCAGATTTACTGCGGATGCGGGAAAAAGTCTGGAAGGAGTAGCAGTGAGTGGGGAGAATTTCCCGGGTGGTTCACGTAATAAGATATCCTATGTTAAGCGAGTTCCTCTTGGTACCGTGCTAGCCATATCCCCCTTTAATTACCCAATTAACTTATCTGCTTCCAAGATAGCGCCGGCGTTAATCGGAGGAAATACGGTAATATTAAAACCCGCGACGCAGGGAACTGTCAGCGCTCTTCACCTTGTAAATGCGTTGCATAATGCCGGATTGCCGGATGGAGTACTTCAGACCGTTACCGGTAAAGGCAGTGAAATTGGCGACTATATTGTAGCACATGAAAGTATTGACTTTATTAATTTTACAGGTAGTACAGGGGTAGGCAGGCATTTATCCCAGATATCCTGCATGACCCCTGTATTATTAGAACTTGGCGGCAAGGATGCAGCTCTTGTGCTGGAAGATGCCGATCTTGAATATGCGGCAAATAATATTGTAGAAGGCGCATTTTCTTATTCCGGACAGCGTTGCACTGCGGTAAAGCGTATTATTACAACAGATAAAGTGGCAGACCGGTTAGTGGAGATGCTTAAAACCAGGATAGAAAAGCTATCGGTGGGAGATCCCAGAGATAATGTAGTAGTCACTCCTTTGATTGATCGGAAATCTGCCGATTTTGCCGAGTTTTTAATTCAAGATGCTATTACTAAAGGTGCAGAACTTATTGTCGGAAATAAGAGAGAAGGGAATTTAATCTATCCTACTTTGCTTGATAGAGTAACCGTGGATATGGAAATTGCCTGGAAGGAACCGTTTTCGCCGATTCTTCCGATTGTTCGGATGAAAAATATGGAGGAAGCGATAGAGATTGCTAATCGCTCAGAATACGGCTTACAGTCTTCCGTATTTACCAATGATATCAATAAGGCATTTCGCATTGCTGAAAAATTAGAAGTAGGAACCGTACAGATTAACAACAAAACTGAAAGAGGCCCGGATCATTTTCCGTTCTTGGGAGTAAAAGCCTCAGGTATGGGGACTCAAGGTGTAAAGTACTCCATAGAAGCAATGACAAGGCCTAAAGCAATCACTATTAATTTAACAGAATAAATAGAA
>JAAYNW010000014.1 GCA_012520655.1 Clostridiales bacterium
CCATAATAAAAGGCCTCCTATTGATATAATTATTTTATCATAGAAGACCCTAAAAAACCTTATTTACAGAAAAACTTTCACAGACTCAACGGAATAATCCTGCAGGATTTTTATTAATTTCTCATTATATTCATTATATAATAATAGATTCTTCTTCTTTCAGCAAGCTTTTGATTTTTTTGAGATGCAATTCCTCCAATTCCTTGCCGGTGCGGTTAAGCATTAAAAAATATTTTAAAATGTCCCTTTTTTCTGCTTCTTCGGCAATTGCCATATGAAGGGTATAATTCTTAAAGACTCTCTTATCCATCCAACTTAAATTATTATAAGATTTTCCTTTATATTCAAATCTATTTTCATAGAAGTCGATGAAGGCGCTAATACGCTGTTTTCCGTCAATTACTTCGTACGCGGCATTTCTTTTTAACCGTTCTTCCTTTGATAAATGATTTATAGCGATTTTACCGGTATCTATATTATGAAAGATGCTGTCAATGAGAAGCTCTTTATCTTTATGCTCCCAAACATCCTCTCTATGATAATCCGACTTTGTATCAATGCCAAAATAATAATATAAGTGTATAAGGCTTTCCAAAGTGGAATTCTGGAAAATCAATTTAGAAATCTGATTATTGGCAAAACTAGTATTTTCATGTGAGATCGGTCTTACATCCATCCACGGCGCAATCTTATATATCTGATACGTATATGGATGCCCATAATTGTTGCTGATCGCTTTACCGATAAGGCCATATACTTTTCCGTTATATAGAACTTCTTTAATGACACAATTTTTTAAATTTCCGTACTGCACTTCTTCTCCGACTGTGAAATAATACGTGGGTTCATTCAAAAATGGCAGATTGTTTTCTATCAACACAATACCCTGCTGTCTTTCTTGTGCAAGCCTCTCTTTTAACGTTCGTTTATTTGCACTTTTTATTTCAGACATATGCTACCTCTTATAAAGTTTTATATATTTTCATTTCAGTTTTTATGTCTTTTACTAAATAATTTCCATTTTATTGTGTCTATTCCGTTCTATTATATACATATTCAGTATATCACTTTTATATTCCTCCGATTTTTATAAAAACAAATTGTAATACAGAAAAAAACAAGCAACAGGAAGCATCATCCGACATCTGTTGCTTGTTTTTATATTAAATATATTAAATTATTAAATAATGCCCTGAACAGCCTCATATCCTTTTTCCTTAGTTCGGATTTTTAAAGCATTGCGGATTTCATAGCTAAAAATCTTACCGTCGCCTACTTCGCCGGTATAAGCAGCTTTCTGAATTGCGTCAATTACCTTCGCTTCCCATTCCTCAGAGGAGACAACGATTTCAAACTTAACCTTAGGCTGCATCAGAATATCGATTTCCATTCCCCGGACAACTTCCGTATAACCTCGCTGAATGCCGCAGCCGATAACTTGTGAGACAGTAATTCCGTTTACTTCAATAGCATTTAAAGCTTCTTTTACTTCTTCCATCTTTTCTTCACGTACAATTGCTTCTACTTTTATAATCATAATCACAGACTCTCCTTTTTAATCCCAGCCGTTGAAGGATGGATAAGCATTTTCACCATGTTGACAAATATCAAGACCAAGTTTTTCATCTTTGTCTTCTACACGGAGAGGTGTAAATAATTTAACAATACCTACACAGATAAGGGTACCGACAACTGCAAGGGCAATGGAAACTGCAATGCCGGCCAGTTGTGCCAAAAACAGCCTTGTTTCACCGAATACCAGACCATCCCACTGAGCCACACCGTTAATGGAGCTTTGAGCAAATAAGCCGGTAGCAATACCTCCCCAAATACCTCCGATTCCATGACAGCCGAAAGCGTCAAGAGAATCGTCAATTTTCAATTTGCCTTTAATAAATATAATTCCGAAGTAGCAGATAGGGCTTACGAGAGCGCCGATGATAAAGGAGGACCAAATTGGTACAAAGCCTGCGCCGGGTGTAATTGCTACGAGTCCGATTACCATGCCGGTAGAAGCGCCCACCAAGGTAGGTTTTCCTTCTTTTATAATATCAATGAGCATCCAGGAAAGCAATGCAGAAGCGGCAGAAATGGCAGTTGTCATAAATGCGTGTGCCGCCAAACCATCGGCCTTTAAAGCACTTCCTGCATTGAAGCCGAACCATCCGAACCAAAGCAAGGATGCTCCCAAAGCAACGAAAGGAATGTTATGAATACGGTAAGAAACATTTATGAAGCCTCTTCTGCCTCCTATAATGTAAGCTAACAGAAGAGCGCTTATACCAGAACTGATATGTACAACATTACCTCCTGCAAAATCCACGGAACCGATAGAAGCTAAGAAACCGTCCTGCCCCCATACCATATGAGCCAATGGATAATATACCACTATGGACCAGAGCGCGATGAAAAGGACCAGAGCCTTAAAGCGCATACGTCCAACGACAGCTCCCGTAATCAGAGCAGGGGTAATCATTGCAAACATCATCTGGAATGCTGTAAATACATAGTGCGGAATCGAATCGGCATAAGGGCCGGGTTCCATTCCAACTCCATTTAAGGCAAAATAATGAAAATCGCCGATTATTCCTAGATGATTACCGCTAAAAGCTAGTGAATAACCAAATAAACACCACATAACAACTGAGAGACCCATTACAGAAACACAAGACATCATGGTGTTAACTACATTTTTACGACGCACGAGTCCTCCATAGAAGAAAGCGAGACCGGGTGTCATAAGAAATACAAATGCTGTACAAATCAACATAAAACTAGTGTCGCCAGAATTCATTTTCAAATTCTCCTCTTTATTTAGTTAGTCAGACTTTTTACGCGTAAATAAAAAAGAAGTCCGTGAGTTATGAACCCATGGACTTCTTTGTCTAGACGTGATTATAGCACACGTGTTTTTTCATAGCAAGACAAATTTAAAAAATGTTAATAAATATTAATCGGTTGCATCCTGAAGCGCTTCATAGCCTTGCTCTCCAGTTCGTACTTTTATAACATTTTCAACATTATATACAAAAATCTTGCCATCACCGAAATTGCCGGTATAAAGAGCTTTTCTTGCAATATTGATAACATCCGCAACAGGAACTTTACTTACAATGACTTCAACCTTAACCTTGGGAAGTAATATCATATCAACCTCAACACCGCGGTATTTTGTTCTTCCCTTTTGAGCGCCGCAGCCAAGTACCTGAGTGACAGTGATACCAGTAACACCTATTTCGTTAAGTGCTTCTTTAAGTTCCTCAAACTTGTTTTGCTTACAAATAATAGATACCTTGGATAGTTTGATATCACTTGCGATAGGAGTAGACTCAGCCATTACCTGTACAGGCACCGAATAATCTACAGGAGCCTTATTTACAGGAGTTTCCGAACTGTCAAAGTCTGCAACGGATACTGACGGCATGAAGTCTGCATATGCCGATACAAGACCGTGCTCCGTGCTGTCAAGGCCCTGAATTTCTTCTTCGGGTGTAACTCGAAGACCATGGGTTTTCTTTATCATAAAAAATACAACTACCATTAAGGCTGTCGTCCAGAGGACGATAGCTCCGATACCAAGAAGCTGAATACCGAGCTGCTTGAAGCCGCCGCCATAGAATAAGCCCTTGGATAAGCCGGATTCATTTTCATAAATATTGAATAAACCAACAGCTATAGTACCCCAAATACCATTAACCATATGCACGCCAACCGCACCTACCGGATCATCAACGTGGAACTTAAGATCAATCATTTCTACTGCTATTACAATTAAAATACCTGCTACAAGACCAATGATTGCCGCCCCGAATGCATCTACATTGGCACAGCCTGCAGTAATGGCAACAAGACCGGCTAAGGAACCATTAAGAGTCATTGAAACATCCGGCTTGCCGTTCTTAATCCATGTAAAGACCATGGTAGCGCAAGTTGCTACTGCTGCAGCAATAGTAGTTGTTCCGAATATCTGTGCAAGCTGGAAGTTATTGGATGCTGCTGCTCCGTTGAATCCATACCAGCCAAACCAAAGGATAAATACACCCAGCGCACCAAGAGTCAGAGAATGTCCGGGGATCGCATGAACCTTTACTTTTCCGTCCTTGCCCTTTGAATATTTACCTAATCTTGCACCAAGAAAGGCTGCACCGATAAGTGCGGAGAGACCGCCTACCGTATGTATAGCCGCTGAACCTGCGAAATCAACAAAGTTCAATTGATACAGCCAGCCGTTGGAATTCCATACCCAGCCTGCTTCAATAGGATATACTACAGCACTGATAACCGCACTGTAAATTAAGTAGGAACTGAATCTTGTTCTTTCTGCCATAGCACCGGAAACA
>JAAYNW010000015.1 GCA_012520655.1 Clostridiales bacterium
CCATTAATTCATGATTATTTATAACAGGCGGAATATATTCGCCTGCTATTGACATACATCGGTATGTGCTGTTATATATAAAACAAGGTCTGAAAGCTTTTCACTATGCCTTCAGACCGTTTATTATTATAGAAGATCAGTATTTACAGACTTTTCTTCACACACTCCGTGTTATTCAAGCTGATAGCGTGTTATTCCAACTTCCTTACAGTAATGCATATTTATATTTTACTTTTTTAACTTTCAACATCATTGATTCTATTAAGCAATATTAGGAAGAATAAGATATAAGCTATTGTCATAATAATATGACTTAAGCCTGCTGTACCTGAAATTGAAGAGTCTGTCATAGTTGATATTTCAAGGCTTAATACCTCTACACATCCACGTATAGCCATCATTATAACAGATAATATAAGTCCGATATTGTAAGTTATAAAGAATATACTAAATCTCTTGTCCTTAGTTAATTCAAAGGATTTCTCTAGTAATAATACAATTAATAAGAAAAATACCCCTAAAACTAATACATGTGTATGTAGACCGCTTAAGACAGTTTCTTCTGTATAGTCATTTATCTTTGTGAATTCCCTATAAAAAACTCCAAGAAGCATTCCTAACATACCATAAAAAACTTAATTTTGCAATTTTTTTCATTTGATACTCCTGATTCATTTAAATTTATTTGAAATGCCAACATACTGTAGAAATCCTATAAAAAAATATTACCATTTTATATGAATAAAAACAAGACACGAAGATAAGTATTTTTACAATATTGAAAAGTAGATATTCAAAAGATGACATGTATTATATTGCCTGGTATACTAGAAAAAACAGGAAGATATCTTATCGGGTAAGCCCACCTGTGAAGTAATATGCTTACACCGGTTCATGCGAAATGTTCACGCCGATGGGTCAAATTTGCATAATGCATAGAATGTATAGAAAATAATATCATATAATTAATTTGCAAAGGAGAATTAATAAATGAAAACAATAGGTTTAATAGGTGGTATGAGCTGGGAAAGCACAGTAACTTACTATCAAATAATTAATGAAACGATAAAGAAGGAGCTTGGTGGATTACATTCTGCAAAAATATTACTTTATAGTGTTGATTTTGCAGAAATTGAAAAATGCCAAGCAGATGGTGATTGGAATAAAAGCGGCGAGATTTTAGGAAATGCCGCAAAAAATCTGGAGAAAGCAGGAGCGGATTATATTGTTATTTGTACAAATACAATGCATAAGGTGGTTCCGCAGATTCAGAAGAAGATAAGCATTCCGATTATACATATTGCAGAAGCAACTGCAGAAAAGCTAAAGGAAAATAAAATAAGGAAAGTTGCACTGCTTGGAACTAAATATACAATGACACAGGATTTCTACAAAGAAAAACTTATTGAGGCCGGAATCGAGGTTTTGATTCCATGTAAGAATGATATAGAGATAGTAAACGATGTAATATATAATGAACTTTGTCTTGGAGTAATTTCTGAGGACTCTAAAAAAGAATATTTGCGTATAATTGATGAATTATCGATGAAGGGTGCAGAGGGTGTAATTCTTGGTTGTACAGAAATAGGACTTTTAATTAAGCAGAACGATACAATATTACCCGTTTTTGACACAACGCAAATACATGCATATGAAGCGGCAATACATGCTATTAGTAAAAAACTTCCGTCTATGTGAATGAGGAGTCGGTAGTTCTGCCGGAGCGGAATGATTCTCTGAAATTAACTTTATGAGTGAAAGAAGGAAGGCGTACATGAACGACATCTTCAACAAAAATATGATTTCTTTGCGTTCAATCAATAAATCTGATTTTCCTACATTAGAAGCATGGTTAAACAAGGAGTATATAAAAAAGTGGTATGGAGAGCCAGAAGAGTGGATGAGAGAAATCAGAAATGACAGCGGCGAATTTGGTTGGCTAAATCAATATATTGTCATGTTCGAAGATACACCGATTGGATTTTGCCAGTATTACGATTGTGCTCAAACACCAGAGGGGTTTGAATGGGGTAATGAGCCACAAGGTACTTTTGCAATCGATTATCTTATTGGGGAAGAAAATTATCTCAAGAAAGGGGTGGGAAACGTTATAGTTCAGGAATTGTGCCGATTAATTAGTGAGATTGAAAAACCAGTGCAATTTGTTGCCGACCCCGTTCCACAAAATATCGATTCAATAAAGCTGCTTGAAAGAAACGGATTTGCCTTGGATATGACAACCGGTCTATATAAAATGAGAATAAATTAATCTATATAAAAAATATGAATGTATTTTCCCCTTTTTAAGATTACTTTCTATGTTTTTTTTCAGAATTTTTCGCTATCGTGGTTTTACCCTCCAGGCCTTTTGCACAAAGTAACATAATGATTGACAGTGCTGTCATAATGAGTAGAACGCCGATTTCTACAGAGAGATTAAACGCAAGTGTATCATCCCCTGTAAACCTGATAATTCCGAGACCGCCGGTAATCGGATAGTAATCGGACAATGCTCTGCCGGCGATAAAAATGCCACAGAACCCGTATACAAAGGCCAACCCGGTTCCGGCAAGAAAGCCGTTTTGCTTTTTGCTGAAAAATATGAGGATAGGCAGCACTGACAGATAACAGCATAGCCCTAATCCGATAAGTTGAAAAAACGATTTTATCACAAGAGCCGGAGACATATTTCCATGGCTACACATTTTTTCAGTATTTGACATAATCCCGCATCGTCATCAATAATCAGAATATTTCTTCGCATACTATTTCCTCATCGCTTTGGCTCATTCATTTTATCAAGAATTTCTTTTATTCTGCTTTCGCTGTTTACATCTGTCAAGACGGTAAGATAATCACCTTCTTTTACTTTTGTATCGCCTTTGGGTATAATGTTTTTATCTCCTCGCTTTATTCCGACCAGTAAGGATTTACCGGGCCATTTTATGTTCTTTACCTGACGGTTGGCAAATCCGGACTCGTGCTTCACAATAAATTCAACTACGATTTTTTTGCTGCTTTCTTCTGTATCCTCCACATTTTCACTTAAAAGCAAACTTTCTAAAAGCGCCTCATAAACTGGTGGACTCTTCAGTAAATCGGCTACAACATATGCAGTAATTGCGACCACTGTTAACGGGAGCATATGAATAAATGAGCCTGTCATTTCCATTATGAGAACTATACCAGTTATTGGTGCTCTGACTATTGCTGTAAAATATCCAGCCATCGCAAGTATAATAAAGTTATTGAATAACGCTTCATCAACTCCCCAATAATTTATGGATATACGCGCAAAAATAGCTCCTATTGTGGCGCCTAAAACAATTAATGGGAAGAAAATTCCGCCCGGTGCTCCCGACCCAAAACTTACCATTGAGAAAAGTAGCTTTGTAATAAAAATAATCACTAAAAATATGATGCCATTTTTCAGAGTCAATTCTTCTACTATCCTATGTCCGCCCCCTAAAACAACAGGATATACGATTCCTAATATTCCGGCAGCTACAAACGGAATGATAATTTTAGTTTTTTCATTAAGAAAATTAAGTTTACCATATAATATCTTTGTTTTTAATAATATATAATTGTAAAAAGCTCCAAACCCTCCGAGCAAAATTCCCAGAAAGATAAGCAACCAGTATTGATTTAAAGGAATTACCTTTATTATTTCGAAGTTAAAAATCGGTGACATTCCAAATACTTCTTTTGAAAGAAAATCAGCCGCTACCGCTGCGGACATCATGGATAGTAATATTACCGGTGAAAAGTACTTAAATATTTCCTCCAACGCAAAAACAACACCTGCTAATGGTGCATTAAAAGCAGCTGCTAATCCGGCACTTGCTCCGCTTGCCATAAGAATTTCTCTTTCTAACCGCCCTTTTCCCAGCTTTTTTCCCAGGCCCTCTGCCACACATGCCCCAAGCTGAATGGATGGACCTTCTCTTCCCAATGAAAGCCCTCCTCCGATACAAATTGCGCCTCCCATAAACTTATAGCACAATGTATGTATCCATGACTTTCTTTTTCTAAAATAGCCTTTCAGTATACCTTCCAGTTGTGGTATTCCACTCCCGGAAATCATCTTATCCTTCGAAACAAGATATCCAACAAAGTACCCTGCTAGACATAATATAATAATTGCAATAGGAAAAAGCATGAGATTGCTTCTCAAAAAGCCATATATGTTAAAAGACAATTGTTCTGCGTAATTCAAAGTTATCCTATAAAGGACTATAACCCCTCCTACGACGCCCCCCACAAGTAAGCTTTTTAAAACAATTATAATATTTTGAAAATAATTATCTGTAAGTACCTTATAGTTGTTTTTCATTTTTCCACTCCAAATAAACAGGTACTGCTTCCATAGATATGACCGTAATTAATATCTATAAGTAGATTTCACCCTTAAAATGTAAATTCTTGAAAAAAGTTCAATAAATAACGTTGAATAGTATACCACAATAGATAATATTCGTTAATAGCTTTTTACTTTATTACCGAACCTAAAGCTATCATATCATTTAAATGAATGATTTTGCAATCGTTGACAACAGTATGGCAACAATCTGCAATGATAACAAGAAATTTTGGAAGGTGGATATCGGATGAAAGTCGATAGGCTTGTCAGCATCATATTGATACTCCTTGAAAAAGAGTGAATAGGCGCACAGGAGTTAGCAGATATGTTTGAAGTTTCACCTCGCACAAGCTACCGAGATATAGAAGCTATCAACATGGCGGGTATTCCTGTCCGCGGGGGCATCGGGAGTAGGCGGCGGATTTGAAAGCATGCAGAACTACAAGATCGATAAAAAGGTTTATTCGGCTGCCGACAGTCCGTATTTGCTTGCCAATTATCCCTCCCTATATGCTGCGGGGGTCATGCCGGTAATTGCTTTAAACTGCCTAAAGAAGTGCACCTCGCTATTGTAACCACAGGCAAAGCCTATTTTGGCGGTGGTAAGGTCGCTGCCTAATAGCAGCTCTTTTGCATAATCTATTCGTGCTGCAATTACATCCTTATGATAGGAAACACCAAATAAATCAGAATACAGATGCTCGAAATATGAGAGGCTGATTCCAAGCTTGGATGAAGCCTCTCTTGCAGTTATGGCTGTGGCAGGCGATGCCTGTAGGGACAGGCGGAGCTGCTGCAGTTTATAAAGGTATGGCGAATAGGCCCTTGTCTTCCTGCTATTATAAGAAGATCTTAAGTGATTGAGTATTATAGTAAAAAGTAGCTGAATATTATCCCGCTTTATAGTTTCCGAACTATATGAATTTTCCCATAGAATTTTATGAATGTAGCTTGTTATAGCAGGGCCGTTCCTTACAGGAAACGGACAATTTAGTATCTCGAGAGGAAGGAAATCAATGGTATCGATTGCTTTGTCATTCACGATATCAAAATGAAGCCAGTCATTTATATACTCTCCATCCGGATTGTCATAATAGTATGGAGTATTAGGGCATATTACCAATGCCGAATCAGGCATGATTTTATAATCCTTGTCTGAAATAGTTAGTCTGGCTTGAGACTTTATTATGAGAAGCACATAGTGAGGGAAGCCCTGAGGTCTATTAATGCAGAAGTTTGTATTGTGCCTTGTATAGATTCCGCCGGTAATGATTTTTATCATAAGATACTCCTTGGTATTTCTATGGTTAATTGATATTATAGCAGAAAAGTTTAGTAAATAACACAATTGGATATTTATTTGCGCAAGGGAATCTGGTATATAAAAGATACAAGCATAATTCTACATTATATTGGTGATTGCTATAAGGATGTTCCGGAAGGGGGAAACAATGCAGGATAAAATATGGGCGCAGAATTTGTTAGATGAGATATATAAAAAGGAGTTGGAGGCAGCCGGTAGAAATATGGGTGTGATTCCATATACCACAGTCAATGGACGCTTCGATGATTGGACAGATAGAATATGGTGGTGGACGAACGGCTTTTGGGGCGGTTTGCTCTGGAATTTGTACAAATTATATGAAATGAACGACGGCGACGAATCTATTCTAAGAAGAAACGCCGAGATCATCGAGGGGAAGCTTGAGAAAAATCTTATGGACTATCAAGGCATGGATCATGATAACGGTTTTAAATTCTTACTTACGTCGGTGGTAAACTATAAGCTTACAGGTAATGTGACATCAAAAAACAGAGCGCTTCTTGCGGCAGCCAATCTGGCGGGACGATTTAATCTGAACGCAGGGCTCATAAGAGCCTGGAATGATGCATCGACAGGAGAGACTGCCGGCTGGGCAATTATTGACTGTATGATGAATTTACCTTTATTATATTGGGCCTCGGAGGAAATAAAGGATCCGCGTTTTAAGCAAATAGCTATGAAGCATGCAGATACTTCCATGAAAGTATTTATCCGCGAAAACGGCTCATCAAATCATATTGTGAGCTTTCATCCGGAGTCGGGAGAATTCATCGAAAGCCTCGGGGGACAGGGACTTGGAGTAGGCTCGGCCTGGACCAGAGGTCAAGCCTGGGCATTATATGGCTTTACCTTAAGTTATGACTATACGAAAGAACAGCGTTATCTTGATACGGCAATGAAGGCAGCAGACTTTTTCCTCAGTCAGATTCCCGAAGGCGGCCATATTCCGGTGGATTTTGCTCAACCGAAGGGATGCGGAACGGAAGATTCGTCGGCTGCGGCTATTGCAGCCTGTGGACTTATTGAGCTGTCAAGAGCTGTGCTCGAGGAGAAAGCACGCAACCTATACTATGAAGCAGCGACCGGGTTATTGAAGGCTATAGCACAAGACAGACTTAATCTGACTGCTGCAACAGATAATCTTCTCGAAAAATGTACGGTAGCCTACCATAGTAAGGAACAGGAGATGGCGGTTATTTACGGCGATTATTATTTTGTTGAGGCGTTGTCAAAACTGCTCAGAAGTTAGAAAAGGAAATAGGATACCTATGGATGTGCGGCGTTAAGAAAGGGGACAAATGAAATTTATACCTAAGACTACAGATTATGGGTTGAGTCCATACACAGGTCTCACCAGAGAAAGCTGGATAGAGGCCGCAGAGTATGTAATTAACGAAATTTTTAATAATATAAAAAACTTTGAAGATCCGGTAGTGATGCCGCGAGTCGAGACGGAGATTACATATCCTCATAAGAATTCTTCGGCCGGCGTTTGCGAGGTGGAGAAGAGAGCTTCGGCCTTTGAGGGACTTACGCGAAGTCTCTTCTTTGGATCGGCACTTTTATGCAACAAACCGGATTACAAGGTAAACGGCTATAGGCTTGCAGATTATTATCGAAATCAGATTCTAAGAAGTACTACGGCCGGTGATTCTCTGTATGTAGGAAATTATGAAGAGCTATGCAGACTGTCCGGCACAGATGATCCTTTTAAACCTTTTCAGCAGACGGTGGAGGCCTGTGCTCTTGCAATAGGCCTTTGGATTGCGAAGGAGGCAATATGGGATACGTATAATAAGGAAGAAAAGGACACGATTGCAGCCTTTTTATCCTCTTTTGGGCATGCCAATACGGTTCCGCAGAACTGGAGACTTTTTAACATGCTTGATTTGGCCTTCCTCAATATGAACGGCTATAAAATAAATACGGAAATAATGTTTGAACATGCCACAGAGATTCTGAACTATTATGTAGGGGAAGGCTGGTACAGAGATGGCCAGTGCTTCGATTATTATTCCTGTTGGGCTTTTAATATGTACGGCCCGTTATGGTGTAAATGGTATGGATATGAGAATATGCCGAGGATTGCAAAGCACTTTGAGGAGAATTCGAATAAGCTTATGGAAACCTATCCCGACATGTTCGATGAGGATGGCTGGACGAATATGTGGGGCAGAAGCAATATCTATAGAAATGCCTCAACCTCGGCCTTTGACGGCAATTTATTTTTATATAATTCTAACTGTAATTATGGCCTTGCGAGGAGGATCCGTTCTGGACAGAAAAAGAGAATAACGGAAGCTGGGAGAAGCTTGACTTAGGGGAGGTGAAATGCACTGTTCTAAGCGGTCCGGCACTTTGTTTTTCCAATCATAAGGCAAACAGAACGACAATCCTTCGAAGTGGAAAGGTTATGAAGAATACGGGGGATAAGTACGGCGTAGCTAACTATGGCAAGCTTTGCTATAGCAGCAAATACCCTTGGGAGGCCACACCCAAGAAAGCTATTCCGAAAGAGGAAGATGTCTCCTCTCATGAAAAGCAGATTAAGCTACCGATGGAATCCATGCAGTATGTACTGTATGATGAGGCTGGAAAATATGACAGCATTGCAAATGTTACCTACTGGGTAGGAGAGAAAGAAGGAGTCCTATACCGCAGGCAATTCTTCGATTATAGAATTAGTAAAGAAACTCATTGGATGCAGGCTGCAAATCTGGCAGACATAACAGTTCCTTACGGGATTCTAAGAGCCGACAGGCTTAGACTTTATAGATGTCCTGTTACATATACTCTGGGAGCCTATGGATTTCCTGATAATGGAACGGTTATTATTAAGAAAAGTGCTGACTACATGATTAGGGGTAACAAGACTACCGAAACAGCCCATGCCGTTATACTGAAAGGCTTTGATAGCCAAGGAAGTAAAAAGCAGCTTGCTATGACGATATATGATGGATGGGAGAGACTATCGACGGTAAATAGTCAACGAACAAATCCCGATTCCTATAATTCAATTATTCTTTTTGCTGAGGGAAGGCGGAAAAGACAATATGGAGGTTTTGAACAAAAAGTGATAATTTCCCAGGTAATCACCAGGGAGAGCCACGAGGATTTTTCTGATGAGGATTTATTCCCTATCGAGGAAATCTGTTATGAAGATGAATATAAAACCGGAGCCTATGGAGAGATAACGTTATGCTTTAAAACTGGAGAAACGAGAAGAATTAACTTCGAGGGGATAGAAGCTGCCTTCTGATTATTATTGCTCAAAAGGCAGTTTTGAATTCTAAACAGATTAGTTTGAAAAATATAAAAAAATGGTGTATTCTGGTAAAAACATATACGCTGAAAAAAGAAACTTATGACACTCTGTATTGCTTTATCTCGAAATAAAGGAGTGAAATTGAATGGACATCATCAAACTGATATTTAACCTATTGCTTTCCTCCTTGGTTGTCTGCGCGTTCCTGCTTATTAAATACGCCGGCAAACGGAGAAATATGCCGGGCGCCGGATACTTTATCCTGCTGCTTCTGGCAGCCGTGTCAGTAATATTGCCTATACGGCGGAAATCAATGCATCAACGCTGCCAAGGGCATTAGTCTGGTTCTATGTCCAGCATTTTTCCCCTCCCTTACAGCATTATTTCTGGATGATGATGACCCTTAAATATTCCGAGGCTCCGAAAAGGATAGTCAAGACGGCAAAATATGTAGGATTGCTTCATCCGGTTTTATTTTATATTATTTTCTTCACTAATCATCTTCATCACCAGTACATTTCCTCCTACAACTTTGTAAATAACAGGCATTTTTGGGTTATCC
Source organism: Clostridiales bacterium (assembly GCA_012520655.1). Classification (GTDB taxonomy): domain Bacteria; phylum Bacillota; class Clostridia; order Lachnospirales; family Lachnospiraceae; genus Kineothrix. The sequence continues at coordinate 9,515 of JAAYNW010000015.1, forward strand.
TTACCACAAAGGAAGCGCTATACATGGTGATGATTGTCTCCGGGACGATCATCGGGGGCATCTCCATTCTTTTTTATATATGGGGATTGATGCGGTCTCCCAGACTTCACCGCTACGGCTATCTCATCATGATTGTAGCCTCAGTCATTCCATGGATAACGGTTTATCTGATTGCCGGCAATAAGAACTACCTTGGAATTGACTATTTTCCCGTGGTTTCGATTCTCTCCGGTATCTTATACATGCTCGGAATATTCAGATTTAAAATCTTTAATGCCATTCCCATTGCGACTGCTCTTGTGTTCCGCCAATCAAAGGAAGGAGTTATCATTGTTGATTTGGAGGATCAAATCATTGAAGCCAATGATTCTTTCACGAAATTATATCCCGACCTAAAAGGCGGCTTTACCAATATGCTCTCCGTTCGTTTACGGAGAACCATACGGAACTGAAAGGAGTGTATGGGGAGACCCCGGTATTTACTTACAGCCTGTCGGAGGAGGGAAGGGAGAAATATTACCAGGCAGAGGTACAAGGGTCATGACCGATGATAACTTTGAAATAGGCAAGGTTCTCACTATTACAGACATCACTCTGTTTGTAGAGAAGCAGAAGAGCTTGGAAAGTATCGCTTCCACGGCCATCTATCAAGCGGAAACCAGTGAGCTTTCTTTTCTGCAGGCACAGATTAAGCCGCATTTTCTGAACAATACCCTCAGTGTCATCGGCTCCATGATTACAAGAAGCCCGCAGGAGGCAGAGGCGCTGATTGCCGAGCTGGGGGAGTACCTTGCGAACTGTTATTATTTCGACAGCACCTCCCCAATGGCTTTGCTGGAAAAGGAGTCATTAACAGGGAGGAAAACGGATTCCGGTTTGAGGTCAAGGATGATGGGGCCGGCACAGGTATCAGGGAAATATATGAACCCGCTTCAGGCGTTGGAGGAAGCTGCCGCCCTCGCTCCGCAGGTGGCTTTTATCGACATTGAGATGCCCGAGCTGGATGGACTGACCTTCGCGGAAAGGCTGCTTTAAGTCCAACCGGAGGTCATGATTGCCTTTATCACAAGCTGGAACCAATACGCTGTACAGGCATTTGAACTGAGCGCTTTGGACTACGTGATAAAGCCCATCAAGGAGGAGCGGTTTCTGAAGCTGGCGGAGAAGATTCAAGCGGAAATTAGCCGAAAGGAACAACTTTCCTATGCGGAGCAAGTCATGGCTCTCTATGGAAAGCAAGGAGTTGAATCCGTAGTAAGGCAGCTGCCGGACATTCCGTTAACCGAGCGTGAAACGCAGGTGCTAACCTTGCTCGCACAGGGACTGACCCAACGGGAGATTGCGGAAGATTTGTATCTGCCGGTTTCCTGCATTAAAAAGCATCTGGCGAGTATTTATTCAAAACTCAGTGTAAACAACAAAATCAGCGCGGTACAAAAAGCGCGAGAAGCAGATATATTATAAAACGTATAAAACAAGAAAAAGTAGCCGTTTGGCAATTCCATTTTTCCAAAAATTCCCTTATAATTGCATATAGGAAATTTTTATGTAATAAAATTGTGTCTTATCTTGTCCGCCCGTAACTTTCCCTGCTAAAGGCCTTAGATGTGACCAAACAGTAAGAGGAGGAGAAACATGAAGCATTACAAACTATCCCGGCGACTTCTGACAATGGCGCTGTCCGTTGTCCTAATGCTTGGAATACTGCCTGTCTCGGCGGTGGCAGAGAATCTGCCCGCCGGATCAGAAGGCGAGATTATCTCATTTGAACCGCTGCCCGAAGAGACGGCGGTACAGACGGTGGCTCCGGGCACGCCGCCGGAAGAATTAAACATGCCCGAAGCCCTGACGGCTACGGTACGCCTTGCGGCGTACACGGATAAGCCGGCAGAGGTTTCCGGCAGTGAAGCACGGCAGGAGCCGGTTCAGAACACAGAAAGCCCCCAGCCGGAGCAGGCTCCCGAAGGGGAAGCTCCCGCACCGGAGCAGGAAGCACCGGCAGACGGTCAGGAAGCTCAGACTCCCGAAGGAGAAACACCTGCAGCTAATCAGGAAGATCAGACTCCCGCACAGGAAGAAGCCGGTACCGGGTATACGCAAGCAACCGTTTCGGTGCCGGTTAAGTGGGTATCTTCGCCGGATTATGACTGCAATACGGAGGGGGAGTATGTCTTTACCGCTGAGGCAGAGGGCTATACCCTGCGCGTGGCGCCTCCCACCATCACCGTGAAGGTACAGGAGACGGCAATCAAAGGGATGATTACCGCCTTCGAAGAGCTTACAGAGGATATTCGCTGGTAGAACACCACGGAACCGGCCTTTCCGGAAAAGCTAAGGGGCACAGTGGAGGGACAGACTGTCCGGATTCCGGTGACGTGGGAAGCGGATCATGATTATCATGTGGATTCTCCGGCAACCGGACTGTATGTGTTTACCGCAAAGCCTGAGGAAGCTTATACCATAGCAGCAGGCATAGAAGCTCCCCGCATCACCGTATATATCCATGCTAAGCGGCTGCTTCGTATGGAAGGAGGAGGCACTTCGGCAAGTCCGTTGGAAATCACCACGGCGGCACAGCTAGCGGAGATAGCCACATTGGTCAATGCAGGAAGGCTGGAAGGCTTTTTATTCAATGACAGCAGTGCCCGGGTATCCCTTAAGCTTATGAATGACCTTGACCTATCCGCCTATGGGAAGGGCTGGAACGAAGGCAAGGGATGGATACCCATCGGAACCAACGGAAATCCTTTTAAGGGAACCTTTGACGGTAATAATCATAAAATCACCGGGCTTTTTATCAAGCGTGCGGAGAACTATATCGGTCTGTTCGGCTGTGTAAGTCATGGAACGGTTCAAAATCTCGGGCTTGAGCAGGTGAACATTACCTGTGGCAGCAATGGGATTGGCGGAGTGGCAGGCTATGTTACGAGTCAGGGAAGTGTGACAGGTTGCTACGCTACCGGTACCATAACAGGCACAGGTGATGATGTGGGCGGAGTGGCAGGCCATGTTATGGGTCAGGGAAGTGTGACAGACAGCTACGCCATCAGCTCCGTCAGTGGTAGAAATGGGATTGGCGGAGTGGCAGGCTATGTTTATGAAGGAAGTGTGACAGGCAGCTATGCCACCGGTACCGTAACAGGCACAGGTAATGATGTGGGCGGAGTGGCAGGCCGGGTTGATAAGGGAAGTGTGAATGACTGCGCCGCGCTGAACCCCGGCATCAGCGGCAGTAGTGCTGTCGGGCGTGTGGTGGGTTATATTGCCGACAGTCTTCTTACCCAAAACGTGGCATTTTCCGGGATGAAGGTGAAGATAAATGGTGTAGAGCAGACTTCTATTAGTGGTACTGAAACTAACCAAAACGGCGCGGGCATAGACGCTGGCGGAATCAAAGCGGACGGCACCATCGGCAATCGCTTTACCGCTCCCGTCTGGACGGTGGAAAACGGCAAGCTGCCTATTCTCGCCGCTATTCCGGCGGATGTGCAGGATGCTGCCATACCGGCGCATCTGGCGGGGGGGAACAGTACCGAATTCCCCGGAGCAGGTACTGCTGAGGATCCTTACAGGATCAGCAGCGCCGAGCGGCTGGCAAGGCTGGCGGAGCTGGTGAATGCAGGCAATCCGGATTACAATGATAAATATTATCTGCTCACCAATAATTTAGACCTTTCCGATTATGATGACAAAGTTAACGGCGGCAAGGGCTGGGTGCCTATCGGAATCAATTCAAATCTCTTTAAGGGCACCTTTGACGGTAATAATCATAAGATCACCGGGCTTTTTATCAAGTGCACGGAGAACTATATCGGTCTGTTCGGCTCTGTAAAAGGCGGGACGGTGAAAAACCTTGGACTTGAACAGGTAAATATTACCGGAGGGTCTGAAGTGGGAGGTGTGGCAGGCTATGTTTATAATGGAAGTGTAACAGGCTGTTATGTCACAGGCACCGTAACGGGTACAGGCTATTTGGTGGGAGGTGTGGTCGGCTTTGCTACTCATAACGTGACAGACAGCTATGCCACCGGTCCGGTCAGTGGCATCAGTAATGTGGGAGGCGTGGCAGGGTATGCTGTTGACGTGACAGACAGCTATGCCACCGGTCCGGTCAGTGGCATCAATAGTGTGGGAGGCGTGGCAGGGTTTGCTGTTGACGTGACAGGCAGCTATGCTACCGGTCCGGTCAGTGGCACCAGCGAAGTGGGAGGCGTGGTGGGCCGGCTTAACGGTAAAGTGACTGACTGTGCCGCGCTGAACCCCGGCATCAGCGGCAACAGTGCTGTGGGGCGTGTAGCAGGTAAGGTTTTCAGCGGTACACTCGAACGAAACGTGGCATTTTCCGGTATGAAGGTGAAGGTAAATAATACAGACCAACCCATTAAGGATGGGGCGGAAGATAACCTGAACGGTAAGGGAATAGACGCTACCACAATCAAGGCGGATGGTACCATCGATGGGCACTTTTCCGTTCCCCTCTGGGTAGTAGAAAATGGCAGGCTACCTATCCTTTCAAATGTAGGCGGCCCCCAGTCCGGCGCCTGTGGCGTGTATCTGACGGTACGTGATATTATGGGAGCAGCGGTGGCCCCGGATAATGCTACCTATACCTACACCGGTCATTCTGTCACCCCCGCCTTAACCGTTACATTTGATGGCCAAACGCTTTCTGAGGGGGAAGATTATCAGGTTTCTGTAGCAGATGACAGTCCCAGCGACGGAATCAAAGTGGGAATCGTAAAGCTGAAGGTAACCGGCATAGGTAACTTCGGGGGAACGAAGACGGACGTGGAATATCAGATCACAAAGGCAGACGGTCCGGAGGCTCCGGCCAGCGTGACCGGTTCCTATACCGGCAACGGCTCGACCTTTACCTATACGGTAGATTCTATTACCGGTGGGGAGTACAAGATGGATGAGGGCCACTGGCAGGCGGACAACAGGTTTACAGGCATTGCCCCGGGAACCACCCACACCTTCTATGCCCGTATTACAGAAACCTCCACCCATAAGGCAGGAAAAGAGGGCGATACAGGTCCGGTTACCTTTCAGCAGCTGGCTGACCGTTCGGCGCCTCCGATAAACTACACCATAAGCGAAGGAGGTTTTCCAAAGACCGTGACCATCGGAGAGGTGACAGGAGCGGAATATAAATTTAACGAGGGCACCTATGGAACTACCCGCACCTATATCTCCAACAGGGAGGAGAAGGTAACCCTGTATATCCGGCTGAAGGAGACAGCGACGCATAAGGCTTCCGAAGCCTCCCGGATCACCATCGATACAGCCACCAGGAAGCAGAGCCCGCCGCCGGCCTTCACCCTGTCCTATGAAAGTGTGAACGACACCGGCTATACGGTGACCATTCCTCCGACAGAGGGAGCGGAGTACAGCTTTGACGGCAGTAACTGGAGCATAACAAATACCAAAGCCGGCTGCCAGCCCGGTGATCGCATCACAGGCTATAAGCGCATGGCGGAAAAGCCGGGCTATAATGCCGGTGCGGCCACCAGCGCCAGCGTAACCCTGCCTCCGTTCCCGGCGAAAGAGCCTACGGCTTCACAAAACGGCGGCGGAGGGAATCAGGGACGCAGTAGAGGCTCCTCTTCGGGCACAGGAACGACAGTTGCACCAGCTTCCGGGAAGCAGTCAGCTCAGCCGGTAGTGGCAGCAATCACAGTTACGGCAGCCCCGGGGACAAAGGGCAGGGCAGATGCGGCGATTCCGGAACAGGCCATTGCCGATGCCATCGCTAAGGCACAGGCCGATGCAAGAGCCCGTGGGAAAGGGGCAGACGGTATCGGCATCTCGGTCACGCTTAATAACCCGGCAGACACGAAAACCTTAAGTCTCATATTGACACAGCCTGTGCTGAAGCGGCTTGTCGACAGCAAGGTAAAGTGGCTTGAGATAAACGGGCAGCTTCTGACCCTGCAGTTTGACCGGGCGGCGCTGCAGGAGCTTAGGAAGCAGAGCACCGGGGATGTGATTATCACGGTGCAGCCGGTAAGAGTAAGAGGCGTCCGCAGTACCTATGCCATCACCATCCGTACCGTGAAGGAGGGGAAGAGTGTGAACATCACCTCCTTAGGAAAGGGAAGAGCGCTGGTGTCCATTCTTTATACACCGGGCAGGAACGAAGCGGCAGGGGGACTGTATGGGGTCTATGTGGATGCAGAGGGCAATGCAGTCCGCATTGCGGATTCCGTTTATGATGCCAACCGTGGCTGTGTTATTTTTACTACCGGCCACTTCTCGGTATACGGTGTGGGCTATACGGCTCCGACCAAGAAGTATAAAGATATTTCTACCCATTGGTCGAAGGAAGCCATTGACTATGTGACAGGGCGGGGACTGCTTACGGGCATCTCGGAGACGTCCTTCGCACCGGACGCCGCCATGACCAGAGGAATGCTTGTAACGGCACTGGGCAGACTGGCAGGGGTGGATACCGAAGCATACAAAGCGGGCATCCTGCAGGGCACCGGCAGCGGGCAGTTTGCCCCTGACCAGGCTGTCACCCGTGAGGAGGCAGCGGCAATCTTCGTGAATTACGCCAAGGCTGCCGGCTACACTCTGCCTGTGACCCGCGAGGCAGTTTCCTATGCGGATGCCTCCGACATCGGCAGCGCTTATAGGACGGCAGTCATGCCCCTGCAGAGGGCGGGTGTGGTCATGGGAGAGAAGAGCAACCGTTTCAACCCTAAGGCGGAAGCTACCCGTGCAGAGGTCTCGGCCATGCTGTACCGCTATATTAAGCTGACCATCACCCCGGCCACTGCCTGTGGCTGGAGCCGTGATGACGACGGACAGTGGTATTACTTCTATGATGATGGTACCTTGGCCAGAAGCACGAAGGTGGGCGGCTATGAGGTAGATGAAAACGGCGTAAGAAAAACAAAGTAGATACGGAAAGATAAAAACATGAAATCATAAAAAAAGCGAGCTGTACCTCAGCCCAAGGGGGTACAGCTTGATTATTTAAGTTGTCGATGCAGGACAATTTGTTTAGTTCTAAACTGCATATTTTATTAATTCTATATATTATTCATACATAGAGAGAAACGAATTTTACAAGAATCGGAGATTCTTCCATAGGCTCGTTGGAGACTGTTAATGTAAGGCTTCCCTTCTCGATAGTGTAATTAGCTCTTGGCTGAAGGACTCCATTCACAAAGAGATTGTAATAAGAAGTTTGATTCGGATCCGGAATCCCCCTGTCTCCATACACGATTATTTCGTCTGCATCGGTATAAATTTTTCCTCCGTTTGACACGGCATTGTACTGATAAGTTTTTGCTTTGATCAGTCGGCTTTTTTTGTCTTTGATTACTAAATATTCAAGAATAATGGGTACATCTTCTTTCGGTGGTTCTGTTATAGTTAGGGTGAGGAGACCCGGTTTGACAGAATAATTAGCTTCCGGCTGTAATACTCCGTTAATATAGAGGTTAAGGAGGGATACTTTATTCGGATCAGGTATACCGTAGTTTCCGTATATCAGTAATTCATCTTTATTCGTATATGCTTTTTTAATTCCGTTTGAAACGGTATTATATTGATAGTCGGATACATCAAGAAGCTTACAATTTCTCTTATGGAAAGAGCCGGTAATTTCTGCCGATAATACAACTGCACTCTTGGAATTTAATGTCCCGATATCCCAAGTTATTATTTTATTTTTCTTAGATACCATTCCCTTGGTAAAGCTTATGGGCTTAAAACGAACCAGCTCATCTAAAATCAAGGTATCGGTCATGACCACATTACTAACCGGACCATGTCCGTGATTGGATATTCTTAACTCAACTCTCCAGGTATTTACTTCATTTGCATTAACTTCCAGAGGTCCTGATACAATATACTTCTCAACCATTAAACTGCCGAATAAATCAGGACAATTAATATTCTCATGACTACCGATTGACCTGTCGCGAACAGATAATAAATTTTGCGGCAGAAAGAAATCGTGACGATTCTTCAGCAGGAAAATGCTATATACGGGGTTAATAAGCATAAATGCATACATTAAAAAATACAGTTCCGATTTGGACGACGCTGCGCGCTCACGTCGGGAAATGACTTTGATAGGATATCCTGAAGCTATATCGGATATGATACATGAAGTCGAATTCGAGACGCCGGCAATAGCTCTGCACAGTGAGCGGCATCCTGTGGTATTGAATAATCCGTCGACTTCAATAATGACAGTCAAAGTTTCACAGGGCAAAAGCTCTTTTATCTTCCATATAACGGAGTTATCAGAGACCAATATTTTACCTGATTTAATAGATTTAACTATTATATCTTCACATTCATCCAAAAGAATATAGTCTATGACGACGAGATCTCTCATAACTTCATTGTCTGTGTTAGTAATATTGAGAGAAAAAGTCCACTTATTAGAATATCCGGAGAATGTATTCATAGTTCTATTAAAGACATAGGTTTGTAGCAGCAATTTTTGTTTTGCCGCATTCATCTCCGGAAAAACCGCAATTTCAAAATCCTGAGAAGGGTTGGAAAAAATTCTTTGAGAATTCATACATCCTACGCCCGAGGCAATACCAAGAGTCTTTAGTCCGTGCAGGAAGAAACAACCTGTGATATCTGCGACGAGGACAGCGGCATCCGATTCTCTTAATACATCGATTTTCCAAAGAAGTTCATGGCCTGATATAACCGCTTTTCCATTAGATACACTGATGATTTTTATACATTTGATACAATTAATGAACAAGACATCTCTAATCAGGATATCAGATACAGTATTATCGCTGAGATTGGATATTTTTATTTCAACCCTCCATGTATCTACTGTATTAACATTTACTTTTAAGGGGCCTGAGGTAATGGTTTGGACAAGCTCCAGGCCTTGACATACATCGATAGGGTTTGTGCAAATAATATCAGTGCTTACAGAACCTAATACGGTACTTCCGGATGCCATGCTTCTGCCAATATAACGAGTGCCCTCCGCTTGAAAGAAGCCCGCTACTCCAAAACAGGCAATAGCAGATTCGCATGGAGCGAGAGCATCGATTTCCCAGGTAATTACCCCATCCTTTATCAATACACTTCCGCAGGAGACGGAAGTATTTTCAATGTTAGTGATTATATCCAATAGAATCGTATCTGTTATAACAATGTTTGTAATGGGTATATGGGTTATATTACTGATCGTTAGAGCGAATTCCCAAGTTCCCTTACAACCTGAAGGAATACATGCAGGTCCACGCAAAAAAGTACTTTCCAAATGAAGACAATTGCTTATGTTATCCCGTACACAAATGCTTATATCTGTTACGGGGCCTCCGGAAATTACTCCTGAAGGAAGGACGCCTTCAACTAGAGCAGAATTAAGTTCTGCTGAGCACGCACTTTTATCTTCAAGAGTAATGAAGGAAATAATAATGGTAGAACCCTTTATAGGAACGTCTTCTGTTTTAAGGAAGAGAAGCCCTTTGTGGATCTCATAATTAACCTTTGGCTGCAGTACTCCGTTAATAAATAGGTTGAAAAAAGAGACCTCATTAGGATCAAGGATGCCTCTATCACCATATTCGGTTAATTCGTCATCATTCGTATATATTTTTTTATGTCCATCAGACAAAGCATTATATTGATAGACATCGGCATTTAATAGCGTCTTTTTCTGATTTGAAGAAAGCGCGTTGTCTCCAGACATAGTAATCACTCCAAAATAAATACACATTTTATTATCTTCATTGCATAAAAGGTAAGCTATAGATAACTTGGGATGTGCAATGATACACATCCCAAATTTATTATTAAGTTGTTATCGTAGTGGTAGAATCGGAGATTGGAGCAAAGTTAGTTACAATTAGAGTAATGGGAACTCCCACAGGTACTGTTGCTGTATCATTAACAACAACCTGGGAACCATCTACATTAACGGTATACAAACCGGATTGCTGCAATACACCATTTATATACAGCAAATAATATCCATTGTCTGTAGTAGCAGTCGTCAGATTACCGGTCATGACATCGCCGTTATCATCTATAAATTTTGTTGCCGGAATAGTAAGAACGTCGCCTGTCCTATCATCGTCACTTAATAGATAGAAGTATCTTTCGATTTCAGGATTTACTTCAACATCAGTTGTAGTAGCAGCATCGATTGCAAGCTTAAATAATTGTGTAGCCATTATCTGCTCTCCTTTCTATTTCCTTCGTAAAATTATTTACACTTTAATATATTCCGTAAAGCGACAAATTGTTACATAAATCGACGAATATAATAATAAATATTTTCGTAATAAAAGTGCCTCAAATAAAAAAGCTATGTGTACCCGGTGAGGGGTCACATAGCGGGACTGGATTCCTTGTCGTTACGGTATTCAAGAGGTGTTTTATTAGTAAATTTCTTGAATAATTTAATAAAGTATCCGCTGTCATCGTAGCCTACATGTTCAGCAATGGTCCGTATGTTCCAGTCAGAATTAAGAAGCAGCTCTTTCGCACGATCTATTCTAATGTTGTTGACATAATCGGATAGATTTCCCATATTTTCTTTTGCAAACAATTTGCTGAAATAGCTTGGAGATATATTACATAAGGCGGCCATTTTTTCAAGGGTGATTTTTTCTTGCGGATGTTTTTTTATATAAACCAGAGCGGGTTGAATCAATTGATTAGCGCCTTTTTTAGGACGTCTTTTAATTGTATTGAGTCTTAAGCTATCCTCATCTCCGGCATCAGTGTATGTGCGGTTAAAAGCTTTCGCGGAACGTTGGGCTAGCAAAGCCTTTAATTCAGCCTCTTCAACGCAATAATTAACAATATGCAGCAGCATATTAGCCAAGGCGGTGATTTTATCAAGGGACATGACAGGTAAGGCAGCATGGGCTTCTTTCAGGTCTTCTCCTATAGATTCCCACATATTTTGAACGCCCGGTAGAATAGGCTCCGGGGTATCTTCCGTGTCTTGCGGAGACAATAATACCTGACCGGCCATAAAAGCGCCTATGTACAGATCCTTTATCATAATGGGGATAGCGAGATCGATTAATCCGAAATGGCAGACATAGATATAGGGCTTTCGAAGCCTCGCAGCTTCCAGACCACCGTGTGAATCGCATTTTTCACAGTAGATTCCATAGCTCGAAGAACGGACCTTTTGACAGAATTCACTGCAATTACTGTGCTTTGTCAAAGGCGTTCCTTTATAGTCAACCGTAATCAACGCAAGATCCGTAGCGGTGGCTATGTCATCCTGAATTTTTTGAAACTTGATGGGGTTAACAACTTGTTCAATTTCACTAAAATTTGGCCGCATATTAGTCCTCCGATTAGGATATTTGGTAAACGGACAGAATGGAAAAATATTGCACTTAATGCTACATAACACCATTATATATTGCCTTAAGATAACAGTCAACATAATAAAACACCTTAAAAACAGAAGTTTTTTTTAATGAAGAAAAATAGTTAAATTAATAACAGCTTTGAAAAATAATATCAAAAACCCTATATTACTATCTATTATTCTTATAGCTGTATTGCATAGTTTAATGCTATTCCGGGCGCCTCTAATTATAATAATTGATGAAAATGAAGTTATGTACCTATCAACCGTCAATGTATGAAAGGAGTTATTTATGAGAAAAGCATTTATTTGCCCTTCCAAATATGTACAGGGAGAAGACGAGTTATTAAACCTTGGTTACTTTGTCAAAGAATTCGGGAAATCGGCCCTTCTGATAGCACATCCTGAGGATGTACAAAGAGTGAAGAGCAAATTGGACGCTACGGCAGAAAAATATGGGATTGCTTTTGTGGAGAGCGGATTCTGCGGGGAATGCTCCAGAGCTGAAGCGGAGCGCCTGCAACAGCTGGCAAAAGACAATGGGTGTGCATGTACGATTGGATTAGGGGGAGGTAAAGCCATTGATACGGCAAAATGTGTGGCCAAAGGAGATAATCTTATTATCGTCCCCACAATTGCGGCAACGGATGCACCGACCAGCCATTCTGCGGTACTCTACACCCCGGACGGTTCCTTTGATGACTATGCGTATTTTAAACAGAATCCCAATGTAGTGCTTGTTGATACCGCGGTAATTGCCAAAGCGCCGGTTCGTTTTCTCGTATCCGGCATGGGAGATGCGCTTTCCACCTATTTTGAGGCAAGAGCAACAGTAACAGCTTATGCGAATGTGAATGCCGGCTTACCCTGCGGATATCGGGAAGGGCTTTGCAAAGAAGCCAAGGGAACAAATGCTGCATTGGCTTTGGCAGGCTTATGCTATAAAAGCTTGCTGGCAGACGGCTACAAAGCGAAGATTGCCTGCGACAATAATATGGTAACGGAAGCATTAGAAAATATTATTGAAACTAATATACTTCTGTCCGGCTTGGGGTTTGAAAGCGGGGGTCTTGCTGCAGCACATGCGATTCACAATGGATTAACGATTCTGGAAGGCACCCATAAGTATTTTCATGGTGAAAAAGTTGCGTTTGGTACCATCGTACAGTTGGTTCTGGAAAATGCTCCGGAAGAAGAATTGAATGAAGTAATGGAATTTTGCGAGAAGGTAGGATTGCCGATCTGCCTGTCGGATATCGGTGTTGATTCCATTCCCGAGGAAGAACTGCTGCTTGTGGCCCAGAAAGCCTGTGTGGAAGGGGAATCCATCCATTCCATGCCTTTTGCTGTTACGGAAGAAGCGGTAGCTGCGGCTATTATTACTGCTGATGCTTTGGGTAAGGCTTATAAAGGACGATAGGGGTGATTCTATGAAGAAGATTATCAACAGACCTGAAACCTTTGTGAAGGAAATGTGCAATGGCATTGTGGCGGCACATCCGGAATTCGAATTTATTGAGAAATACAAAATTATCAAAAAGAAAAAAATAAATAAAAATAAAGTTACTCTCATCAGCGGCGGTGGTAGCGGACACGAGCCCGCCCATGCAGGTTTTGTAGGTACAGGTATGCTGGATGCCGCCGTATGCGGAGACGTATTTGCTTCGCCTTCTCAGATTCAGGTATATCAGGCTATAAGGGAGACTGCAAGTGATAAGGGAACCTTACTGATAATTAAGAATTACAGCGGTGATATGATGAACTTTAAAAATGCAGCATATCTGGCCGACGAAGACGGTATTTTGGTAGATTATATCAAGGTTGATGACGATATTGCCGTTCAGGACAGCTTGTATACGGTAGGGCGCCGGGGCGTTGCAGGTACGGTACTGGTGCATAAGATAGCGGGTGCCTGCGCGGAGCAGGGGAAGAGCCTCGATGAAGTAAAAAGGATTGCTTCAAAAGCAGCACAGAATGTGAGGAGTATTGGTTTTGCCTTTAGTTCCTGTACGGTTCCGGCAAAAGGAACCCCAACCTTTGATATAGGCGAAACGGAGATGGAATACGGAGTAGGGATCCACGGAGAACCCGGAATTAAACGGGAACGGATTGTAACTGCTGATGAGCTGGCTTCACGTATGGTTTCTGATTTAGCAGAGGATTTGAAAATAGACGGTTCCTCCGAGGAAGAGGTCGCCTTATTGGTGAACGGTTTCGGAAGTACTCCGCTGCAGGAATTATATTTACTTAACAATGCGGTAACTAAGGAACTAGCAAGAAAAAAAATAAATATTAATAGGACTTTCGTAGGAAATTATATGACCAGCATAGATATGCTGGGAGCTTCGGTTTCTATTATGAGGCTGGATGAGGAGCTTGCGGATCTGCTTTCGCAGAAATGTGATGCTCCCGGTTTTAAAGTAGATGGTCCGGTCGAAAAATCAGTATATTCCGACCGGGTTGCGGACAGCGATGAGTCAAAGGATGTTTCCTATGAATGTAAAACGGACAATTCTTATTCCGTTATACGGGATAGCAGATTATCCGTACAAAATCTATTATATATTCTCGATAAAATGAGTGAATGCATTATAAAAAATGAAGTAAATTTTTGTGAACTGGATTCTCATGCCGGAGACGGCGATTTTGGAATGAGTGTAGCAAAGGGCTTCAAGCAGTTAAAAAAGGAATGGAAGGAAATTCTTCATACAAAGACTGATACCATCGGAAGCTTCTTAGATGCATGCTCTATGGTTATTATGGAACATTGCGGCGGTGCTTCGGGACCGATTTGGGGTTCGGCTTTCCGAGCGGCCGGCAAAAATGCCGGAGAGAAGACAGCTCTGTCAGTTGCCGATTTTTCCGAAATGATGCAGGCGGCAGTGAAGGGGATTCAAAGTACGGGAGAGCGTTCTTTTGGAAGAGGTGCCGTTGTCGGTGACAAAACATTGATTGATGCGCTTGTTCCCTGTGCCGATTCTTGGATGGAAAGTGCCATGCGAAATCTTGATTTCAAAGCGGCCTTCGAAAGGTCAGCCAAGGCAGCCGTAGCAGGTGCAAAGGCAACAAAGAATATAGTGGCGAGAATGGGACGCGCGGGAACTGTCGGAGAAAGAAGCCTGGGGCACCCTGATGCCGGCGCTTATGCTCTTGGCGTAATATTTACGGAAATAGCGGAAAATGTAAGTATAGTATAATAGTTTTAACCATATAAGTATGATATAATGTCACATATATTATATAGCCGGCACAATAGTTTGTCCTGCTTTTATGGCTTGTCACAGTAAATACAAGGAGAGGGTATCATATGGTATCAGAAAATTTTAGCTTTCGGTCAGGTGACGGAGTAAATGTTTTTGTCTATAAGTGGAGCCCTGATTCCGGCATAGAAGCCAAGGGTGTTGTTCAAATTGCCCACGGAATGGCTGAGACTGCATATAGATACGAGCGGTTCGCTGATCTGCTGACGCAGAATGGGTATACTGTCTACGCCAATGATCACCGGGGACACGGCAAAACGGCAGGAAGTCTTGAGAACGTTGGATATTTGGCTGAAGCAGATGGCTTTGACTGGTTAGTAAAAGATATGCACCGGTTAACAACCATCATAAAAAATGAGCATTCTGACTTACCTGTATTTTTATTTGGTCACAGTATGGGCTCCTTTGCCGCTCAGAGATATATTATGCTATTTGGCGGGGGATTAAAGGGAGTAATTCTGTCCGGCTCCAGTGGAAGGGCTGCACTTCTGCATAACTTTGGATTCCTCGCCGCCGGCATAGAAGTGAAAAAGAATGGAAGAAAGGCAAAAAGCGAGAAGATGAATAAGCTCTCCTTCGGAAGCTTTAATAATGCCTTTAAACCGAACCGTACTGAATTCGACTGGTTAAGCAGAGATAAGGACGAAGTTGATAAATATGTAAAGGATGCATACTGCGGAGGAATCTTCTCAGCCGGATTTTTCTATGATTTTATGAAAGGCCTGAAAGAAATCGATAAGACAAAAAATATTGTCTCAATACCTAAAAGGCTGCCGATTTACATTTTTTCCGGAGATAAAGATCCTGTCGGCGGTGCCGGAAAAGGTGTCAGGAGGCTATATAATACCTACAAGAAAGCAGGTATACAGGACGTTACTTTGAAGCTATATCCTAACGGAAGACATGAGATGTTGAATGAAGTCAATAAGGATGAAGTTATGAAGGATGTAATAGAATGGCTTAATTCCATATAAAGGTGGTACCGGTATACTTTTGGCCGGATATACGGACATTGGGAAGGAGAATTGGCTTATGAAAAGAATCAAACAAATTGCAAAATGCTGTGCCATAATCATAATCATACTTGCAGTACTATCTGCAGGCGGCATTGCATTTCTTACTATACGTGAATACCGTCCTTTGGCCGTAGAGAAGCTTTCTGCATCGAGGGAAGGTAAAAAAGTAGCTCAAGATGAGGAATTAACGGTTATTACATACAATATAGGTTACTCTGCCTTGGGAAACACAGAGGACTTTTTTATGGATGGAGGAACAAA
Source organism: Clostridiales bacterium (assembly GCA_012520655.1). Classification (GTDB taxonomy): domain Bacteria; phylum Bacillota; class Clostridia; order Lachnospirales; family Lachnospiraceae; genus Kineothrix. Next base: position 25,384 of record JAAYNW010000015.1, read on the forward strand.
GGTAAGGCCGGACAACAAGTCAGTTGTAGAAGAGAATCTATTAGGAAATGCGAATATCATGAAGAGCAATCCTGCGGATATTTATTTTCTTCAAGAAGTTGATATTGATTCCAAACGTTCTTATTATATAAATGAGATGAAGTATTTGGAAGAAGCCTTACAAATGCCGGCCCTGTTTTGTTATAACTTTAAGTGTGACTATGTCCCGTATCCCATTCCGACAATCGGACATGTAGAAGCCGGATTAGTTACTCTAACAGATTTAGAAGTGAATACGGCTTCACGAATTGCACTTCCTGAATCTTTCAGCTGGCCGCTTAAAGTTTGTAATCTGAAACGAGCTCTTCTTGAAACAAGGATTCCGATAGAGAACACCAATAAAGAACTTGTATTATTCAACTTACATCTGGAAGCTTATGATAGTGGAGAGGGAAAGATAGCGCAAAGTAAAATGCTGGCTGATATTCTTGAAAAAGAGTATGAAAAAGGCAATTATGTTATTGCGGGCGGGGATTTCAACCAAATGTTTGAAGGATATAAGCAATATCCGTTATTGGAACAGGGAAACTGGATGCCCGGAATTATCAGAAAGCAGGATACACCCGATACATTTTCAATTGTAACGGATGACAGTATTCCTACATGCCGTTTGTTAAATGAGCCATATACGGGCACCGATAAAGATACGCAAGTATATATCATTGACGGATTTATTGTATCCAATAATATTCAAGTACAAAATGTAAATGTTATCCCTACGGAATTTCAATATTCGGATCATCAACCGGTAAAGTTAACCTTTACATTTAAATAGTTTACTAAAAATGTGCCTTGACATTCGTCAAGGCACATTTCATTTTCCATTATACAATTTTTTTAATTGCAAGTCTACAATTTTTTTTCTTTTTTGATAAGATTGTAAACATAAAAGAAATAGGAAAAGAATGGAGGACGAGAATGAGTCATAAACGTCGGACAAATGGATTGCCGGGAATTACTCTGGAAGAAGAAACAAAAATGCTTTCGGATGTCATTGCTATTGCAGACGAGAATTTGGAACGAACAAAGACATCCGTTCAGAACTTGGCAGATGAGCTGCATGAATTGAAAGAAATATACGATGTGGAAGATAAAGAGGGCTTGGCCCTGTGGTTTAATGCTGATGCCAGATTTCAGCAAGTCCGGCAGGAATTACTGCGCATGGAACGTAGCAGAAAAAAACCGTATTTTGGAAGAATTGATTTTACCGATACAAACCTGTTAAAGCAGGAGTGCTATTACATTGGAAAGTCAGCGATTAGCAAAGAAGGATCAGAACTGATTGTCATTGACTGGAGAGCGCCGATTGCATCGGTTTATTATGAAAAATCTCTTGGAGCATGCACTTATTCTGTAAAAGGAGAAGGAGCATTCGAGATAGATCTTTCCAGAAAACGTACCTACGAAATAGAAAACGACAGACTGAAAGACTTTTTCGATTCCGATGTAGTGGCCAATGACGAGCTGCTGACGAAATATCTTGCCAGGAACAAGCGGGCTGTTTTAAGCGAGATAATCGCCACGATTCAGCAGGAACAGAACGAGATTATCCGTAAGAAACCACAGCATAACGTTATTGTACAGGGAGGAGCCGGTTCCGGTAAAACAACTGTGGCAATGCATCGTATTTCCTATATTCTGTACAACTACGACTTGGAATTCAAACCAAAGGACTTCTACATTATTGGAAGCAATCGCATCCTCCTGAACTATATTACCGGTATTTTGCCGGATCTGGATGTATACGGTGTTTCACAGATGACAATGGAACAGCTTTTTATTCGACTTTTGTATGAGGACTGGGACAAACAGAAGCTTACCGTTAAGAGCCTGAACAAGGGAGACAAAACGGCTTGTGTAAAAGGTAGCTATTCCTGGTTTCATGATTTGGAAGACTTTTGCGAGCGATATGAATGGAATTATATTCCCCGGGAGGATATTTTCGCGGAGAAAACCCATAACCTGTTAATGAGTCAGGGTACGATTGAGAAGCTGCTTAAGAAGTTTCATTTCTTATCGCTTCCGGATAAATTGGATAAACTGACAGAGCACCTGATGGCAAAGGTTGAGAATGAAATATATGGAAAATATTATACCTATCCTCCGGAAGAGCAGAAGGCACTTCTTCGTTATTATCAGACATATTTCGGAAAAAGGGAGTGGAAGGGTTCCATTTTTGAATTATATGACATTTTTCTGAGCGAACAAAATGCAAAGAGAAGCTTGTGCTTATCAGCCGGAACGGAATTCGATCTTTATGATCTGGCAGCACTTGCTTATTTGTACAAACGAATCAAGGAAACGGAGGTAATTCAGGAAGCAAGTCACGTTGTGATAGATGAGGCGCAGGACTTCGGCATGATGGTCTATGGTTCGTTAAAATATTGCCTTAGTAAATGTACATATACCATTATGGGTGACGTATCTCAGAACATCTACTTTGATTATGGATTGCAGGACTGGGAAGAGCTGAGGAGTCTTATGCTTCCCGGAAAGTTTGATTATTTCGGAATTCTAAAGAAAAGCTACCGCAATACGGTGGAAATATCAAACTTTGCAACCAATATCCTGCAGCATGGTAACTTCCCGATATATCCGATTGAGCCTATTATCCGCCATGGAAATGAAGTAAGAATAACTAGGTGCGATGGTGAACATGGGCTGGTTTTGGAGGCTTGCGACACGATTTTGCAATGGCAGAAAGAGGGATATGAGACTATTGCGGTTATCTGCAGGGATGATGAGGAAGCGGCCAAAGTATCGGAACAAATGAAGAAGAAATTGGATATTCGTGACTGCAGTTCCCAAACGGAGGAGTTTGCGGGCGGAGTGATGATTCTTCCGATAGAGTATGCCAAGGGACTGGAATTTGATGCTGTCCTCCTTTTTAATGCTGACGATAAGAACTACCCGACTGAGGATGGATTTGTGAAGCTTCTGTATGTTGCGGTCACCAGAGCACTTCACGAAATGGTAGTGCTTTATTCGGGAAGGTTAACGGATTTGATTGCGGCTCCGGTATCGGAAGGGAAGAAGCTTAAATATCTCGTGGAACAGCCGAAGCCAATTGCCCGGATCATGCCTGAGGAGCAGCCTAAGACTAAGAAGGAGCTGGAAATGGAATTGGCACTTGATGGGCAACGCGAGATGGAACTGCGTAACCGGATAGGACCGAGGAGAATTGTAGTCCAGAATTCGGGGACCGGGAAAATAGCGGAGAAAACAAAGGGGAAGGTTGAGATTAAGAAGCCTATCAGAAGAGCAGCCGCAAGCCAGGGCACGAAAAGAGGAGAAAAGAGCTCTGAATTCGGCGGGATGCCGAATGCTACCAGTCTAAGGCCATTAGGACATTCCAATTTTAACTTATCCGTTCGATGGGTAACAGGCAATAAAAGCTATCTTGAACTGACCAATGCCTATGGAATACTTCGAATTACACCGATTTCTGAAGATACGGTTCGAGTCAGCTTTTCAAGGGAGCCATTTGATAATCTTGCGGATATTCCGGCGGAGATTGCGGCGACCTCAAGACCCGGCTGGAGATTCAGGGAAGCTAAGGATAAAGTAGAAATGACGGCAGGGAAGCTGGTTCTACGAATTGACAAGAATAAAGGTGCGATCTCTTTCTATACGTCAAAAGGCAAACTTCTTGTATCCGAAAACACGCAGTTTCCGAGACAGATTGAGAAATTGCCCCAAATTCAAACATGGACCTATTTTAATTGGGGTTCAAAAGAAATATTGAAGGCAAGGGGAGGGGACGATAACGAATGGATTGACCTCAAGGCTTCGGCAAGATATATTTCCTTCGGCCCAAACTCCGGAAGACCTGCCTGCATTATGTCGAACAACGGATATCAACTATTGATTACGGGAGGCAGACGGGCAATGTGCTGTACGATACCTGTGTATGGCTCTTATTTATACACGGAGGGCACAAAACAGATAGATTATTTTATCAGGTCTGCATTATAAGTATGCCGGATTCAACAGACCGATAGAAAAGTGAACGGATTCATGTTAGAATATTCATGTTAGAATAGGAGAAATAGGTACGGAACTGTGAGGAGGCATTTAATGAAAAAGGGGGATAATGATGCCAAAATTATTAATTGTCGATGATGATATACATCTTCGGAAGCTGGTACTGACTTATGCGGAATTGGATGGATATCAGTGCGAGGAGGCAGAAAACGGACAGAAAGCTCTTGAAAAGGTAAATAGCAAGCAATTCGATATCGTTGTATTGGATGTCATGATGCCGGAATTAGATGGTTTTGAAACTCTGGGGGAGATACGCAAGAGAAGTCAGGTTCCGGTTATTATGTTAACCTCCCGCGGCGAGGAATATGACAAGCTGTTGGGATTTAATCTTGGGACAGATGATTATGTGGAAAAGCCATTTAGTCCTAAGGAGCTGATGGCACGTATCGGTGCCGTACTCAGGCGCGGCGGGAAAAAGTCATGTGATAACCTTACTTTTGGAGAGTTCTGTGTTTCGCCCGGTTCGAGAACAGTAACCGTGGGAGGAAAAGTAATTAACCTGCCGCCCAAGGAGTTTGATCTTCTGTTGTATCTTGTACAGAATGAGAGGCTTGTTCTCAGCCGGGAGCAATTACTGAATAAAGTCTGGGGATATGATTATTATGGTGATGCACGTACAGTAGATACTCATATCAAATCACTTCGGGAGCATCTGGGCGACAACAGGAGAGTGATTCAAACGGCATGGGGGGTTGGGTATAAATTTGAATATGAATAAGATGCGCAAGAAATTGCCGCTCCGCTCCAAGATAGGTGCGCGCTTATGGTTGCTCATGATGTTTTTAGTGGCACTTAGCATAGCATTTATGTGGGTTGTGCAGATATTTCTGTTCGAGCGGAATTTTGTAGATTCCACAGTCAATGAAGTACAAGGCCGATTACAGCCGATTATAGAAAATATAAAAACAAAAGATCTTGCCAATCATGAATGGCTGCTTTCCTCGCTAAGCAAGTCTACTAACGGAAAAATGATGTTAATTGATGCCGACGGGGAGTTGATTGCGCTTTACAGTCTGGGGTATAGGTTGCAAAAGGAGGTCTCGTCGGATTTTATATGCGGATTTCTATATAGCTTGGAGCACAGTGAAGAATATCAGCAGATTTTGGAGGGGAAACCATACCACAAGATCAATCGAGATAGGTTCGAACCGTTAGTGCTTGAAATCGGAATTCCGGTAGTGTACGAGAATCGTCAGGCTTTGATTGTCTTGTACCACTCAATGGATCAACTGCATACGGTGCTTGGAATCAACCGGAGTCAGCTTGTAACGCTGAGCGTAATATTGTCACTTTCTGCCGCTATGCTGGCGGCACTGCTGTCACGCTATTTTGTGAAGCCGATTCGCATAATAAAAAATACGGTAGACAAACTTGCGAAGGGCGAATTAACCGCAACCTCAGGACTCTCGCTGAATGATGAACTCGGGCAATTATCCGATTCGGTGGACGAGCTTAGTCAGGCGCTCCAGCGAGTGGATGTTCTCCGCAAAGAGGTTATCGCCAATGTCTCCCACGAGTTACGCTCACCACTGGCCCTTATCAGAGGGTATGCCGAAATGGTACGGGACATCAACTGGAAAAATGATCAAAAGCGCAACGAAGACCTGAATCTTATCATACAGGAATCCGGTCGAATGAGCGAGATGGTCAGCGATATCATGGATTATTCTCAGTTGCAGGCCGGATATATTCAATTAAAAAGGGACTGGTATAATCTGTATGAGATTGTTGAAGCGGAGGTGGCTCATTGTGAACAAGGCGCCGCTCAGTATGGTATTATGATTCGGCTGGAGAGTGCCGGGAAGGATATTTCCGTTAATGCGGATGCGATGAAAATCTGTCAGGTAATGAGGAATCTATTGAATAATGCTATTAATCATACCGCGGATGGTGGAATTATTTCCGTAGAGATTAAGAGATCGGACGACAGGATACGGGTGTCTGTTGCTAATCCGGGTGAACCGATTCCTGAAGAGGACAGGGCAATTATATGGGAAAGATATCAGTGCGGTCAACATCATGGCGGACGTAAAAAAGGAACCGGTATCGGGCTTTCTATTGTCAGTACGTTTTTAAAGGCTCATGGCATGGAGTATGGTGTAGCCTGTGAAGATTCTTTAACCACTTTTTGGTTTGAATACATATGTCAATAAGTATTAATTTATTTTCATATATAATATATTTTCATATAAATCTACCTTTTTTCTCACAAATTTCTCACATTTAGAATTTAATTTTTATTTATCAATATTAATTTTTATATGGAGAAATATATTCTGTAAAAAAGGATAATTATGGAGGGTGTGAGATATGAAAATGAAAAGAGCGATTGGCTTTGCTTTGATACTTATGACAGCATTTTTTCTCGTAGCATGCGGTAATGCGCAGGGCAGCAGTAATGAAGTCGATGTGGAAGCGGAAAGTACAGAAGTAAAAAGTACAGAAGTAGAAAAACCGGATGCGGAGAGTTCGGAAGAGGCAACACAATTACCGGAGGAAACACCAAAAGTTTATATGACAACCGATATCAGCCCGGAAGGTCTGATGGCGGTTTATGAAGCCATGGGCTGGACACCGGAAGGAAAGGTCGCCGTGAAGCTTAGTACAGGCGAGCCTCCTGCAAGCAACTATCTGGAGCCGGAGCTGATTAAAGACCTGGTGCAGTCCGTGGATGGTACGATTGTGGAATGTAACACCGCGTATGGCGGTTCTCGCGGCGAAACAGCCATGCATATGCAGGTAGCAAAGGATCATGGATTTACGGATATTGCGGAAGTAGATATTATGGATGCTGATGGATCGATAAGCCTTCCGGTAAATGGTGGAACTCATCTGAAAGAAGATCTTGTAGGTGCTCACTTTGCAAATTACGATTCTTTTCTTATACTTTCTCATTTTAAAGGGCATGAGATGGCCGGTTTCGGAGGAGCCATTAAAAATATATCTATAGGAATAGGTTCAAAAGAAGGAAAATGTCTGATACATACCGCCGGCAAGAGCAATACAAGCATGTGGGGCGGGGATCAGGATGACTTCCTGGAATCGATGGCCGAGGCCGGTAAGGCTGTTTCAGATAGTTTGCGAAACGGAAAAAATATTGCATATATAAACGTTATGAACAGGATTAGTATAGACTGCGATTGCAATGGAAGACCTGCTGAACCGGATATTCACGATATCGGGATTCTGGCTTCGACTGACCCGGTGGCGCTTGATCAGGCATGCATCGATTTTGTATATGCTGCGGAAGGCAGAGAAACCCTTGTAAACAGAATTGAGCTGAAAAATGGACTTCATACGTTGGAGAGTGCAGAAGAAATCGGACTTGGCAGTCGTAAGTATGAATTGGTGAATACTGATGATTGATATATTGCGTCGGGAATTTGTTTATCTATGGTATTATTTTAGTATTCAATTTGATCAGATCTTTGAATACTGGTTGCTGGGTATGGTTATCGGCTCGATAGTGTCTGTGTTCGGCAAAGAACGGATACATAGCTTGTTTAATAGCTTAAAGGATAAAAAACTGGGGGTACTTGGTATTGTACCGGCATGCCTACTAGGTATAGCTTCACCAATTTGCATGTACGGAACGGTTCCGATTGCCGCATCCTTTTCGGCTAAGGGAATGAGAGACGACTGGTTGGCGGCTTTTATGATGTCATCAATATTACTCAATCCACAGCTGATTATTTATAGCGTCGCTTTAGGAACGAAAGCGTTGATTGTGCGGATATCAACCTGCCTTCTATGTGGTGTTGTAGCAGGACTGCTGGTGCACATATTCTGCAACAGAAAATCATTTTTCAATTTTTCTTCTATTACAGAAGCAAAAAGCCGCGATACTGATCCCAATATCCTGTTGCGTTTACTTAAGAACTTCGGGAGGAATGTAAAAGCGACCGGTCTGTACTTCCTTCTGGGGCTTGTATTATCCGCATTGTTTCAAAGATATGTACCGACAGAAGCTTTCGTGAAATTATTCGGCAACAACGAAGGATTCGGTGTGCTGATGGCCGCTACTATCGGCGTTCCGCTTTATATGTGCGGAGGTGGAACAATACCTCTCTTACAACAGTGGCTTTATGATGGGATGAGTATGGGATCAGCCGCAGCCTTTATGCTTACCGGCCCGGCTACAAAGATTACCAATTTAGGTGCCGTTAAAATTGCATTGGGTATTCGACAATTTATAATGTATTTATTATATGTGATTATTTTCGCATTCATAACGGGTCTGGCCTTAAACATTTAGATACCACATCTCATAATAACATGATATAATTGCATGGCATATGCCTGTACGTTGAACAGCATGTTATGGTGTATGGTAGCAGGTCTTTGTATACAATAGGAATTTGTGGAGGACAGAATGAGAATAAACAGAACAAATAAGCTGGTTTTATCGGCACTATTAATGGCAATCGGAATCGTATTGCCCTTTGTGACAATGCAGATTCCCTCAATCGGCAATATGTTATTGCCTATGCATATACCGGTTATCTTGTGCGGATTTATCTGTGGCGGGCCATATGGGGCTATTGTAGGGTTCATACTTCCGTTATTACGGAGTGTTTTATTCGGTATGCCGCCCCTAATGCCTACAGCACTCGCTATGTCATTTGAACTTGCTGCTTATGGCTTAATATCCGGCGTATTGTATCAGAAGCTGGCAGGTAAACGGTTCGCTGTATATATGTCACTGATTGGTGCAATGATTACAGGAAGACTTGTCTGGGGAGCAGTATCTTTGGGCTTATATTCCTTACTTGGCAACACATTTACATGGAAGATATTTGCGGTGCAGGCTGTTGTTAACGCTATTCCCGGTATCGTCTTGCAATTAGTCCTGATTCCTGTGCTTGTGATTTCATTAAAGCATGTGGGGGTGGTACGACATCTTACAAAAAACGAAAAACTGGATATGAAAGCAGCATGCACAAAACGCTTTGAACCTGTACTTCTGGAAATAGATAAACTATTAAAATCAAGTAAGGATAATCTTATAATAGCTATTGACGGAAAGTCTGCCAGCGGAAAGACAACCTTGGCGCATTATCTGCAGAGCGTATATGACTGCAATCTCTTTCATATGGATGATTTTTTCTTAAGAGAAGAGCAAAAGACAGAGGAACGTCTCAATGAGATTGGGGGTAATGTCGACTACGAAAGATTCAAGATGGAAGTAATCGATAAGCTCCTGAAGAAACAAGATGTTGAATACAGGAAATATAGCTGTAAAGATAAATGTCTGGAAAAATCATCAGAGCTTATAAAGTATAAGCGTCTTAATATTGTTGAGGGCTCTTACAGTCAGCATCCGTATTTCGGAGATGTATATGATCTGAAGGTTTTTATGAATATTGATGATAAGTCACAGGTTGATAATATCAGAAAGCGTAACGGAGGAGAAAAGCTGGACAAATTTATACATGAATGGATTCCAAAAGAGAATGCATATTTCAATAAATTCATTATTGAAGAAGAAAATGTAATTAATATCTGGCATTGAAGCAAGTACTGTTATAATGGTTACTCGTCGTTTATTTTATTAGGAGGTATTAGCGTTATGGAAGATGAAGTAAAGATTAAAATGTACTCATTTACTGTAGATTGCATTGACCCGCATGAATTAGCAAAATTTTATGCGGCATTGCTCAAGTGGGAAGTAATGTTTATCGATGAAGACTGGTCATGTGTATACGCTCCGGGAACTAATCAGGGAGCATATCCCGGTATAGTGTTTCAGCGTAATCCCGAGTATAAACCGCCTGTGTGGCCCGGGGAACCTGAAGCTCAGCAGCAAATGGCACATTTAGACTTTGCTGTTAATGATTTGGATAAAGCAGTTCAATATGCGGTGGTATGTGGAGCATCAATCGCAGATAAGCAATTTTCCAATGACTGGAGAGTTATGCTTGATCCCGCAGGACATCCTTTCTGCTTATGCCAGATGAAATCAATTATGGAGAGTGCCCATTTTGCGCTGTTATAGAAAATGAGAAAGTTTAGGCTGACTTACTTTTGAAAAAGAATATTGATTAAGCGGACGATACTACGCCGTAAGTTAACGGAATCATATACGTATGCATTTAAAAGCTTATATAAAATAACTCCTCAAGTGTTTCGAAGAAACCATGAGTTTCATCCAATCAAATTGAAGTGTGGATTCCGGTACTTTAATTAAAATTATATAATCATCTGGGAGATTTAATGACTAAAAAAGAGAACAATAATAAAATAGCCGTTATTGTATTGCATGAAATATATGGGGTAAATAAATTTATCGAAGACATTTGTGCAGAGTATCATATGCAGGGGGTTGATATATTCTGCCCCGAGATCCTGCAGGAAAGCTGCTTTCAATATTCTGAAGCGACAGAGGCTTATAATTATTTTATTAATGAAATCGGCTTTGATTATTATAGTGAAATTGAGCAGTTACTTGAAAAGCTAAAGCTTACGTATAATAAAGTATTTATTATCGGATTCAGTGTTGGTGCAACTATTGCTTGGAGATGTTGCGAAAACAAAAAATGTGATGGAATTATTTGCTGTTATGGCTCGCGCATACGAGACTATTTGCAGGTCCAACCATCTTGTCCTGTCCTTTTACTGTTTGCCGGGCAAGATTCGTTTGATGTCGATAATGTAATAGTACAGCTTATGGAAAAATCAAATGTTGAAATATATAAGCTGCAGGCAAGTCATGGATTCATGGATAGATATTCCGATTATTTCAACGAGGAACAAGCACAGACATCAAAAAAGTATATAAATAATTTTTTGAAAAGATACACAGAAATTGATTAACCTTGCAAACCTTAGCTTTCTCCCGTAAGCTTGTCGGACTTTGAGAATGTGCTTGGTATACATGCCGGATTGGATGTAAAGCTGAAGCGCGGCTTGCGGAAGCTGAGATGTAATGAGATTTATGAGTCTTTTGAGCTGCATGATTTCATGCTGCAGGTCTTCGGGCAGGACTGCGGCACCGATTCGAATCCCCGGCATAAATGTCTTTGAAAAACTACGAATATATATAGTGCTCTTCCTTGTATTATAGTAATGGATGGGAAGAGCATTTTTTTGATCCGAGGTCGGCGAGATAATCGTCTTCTATAATACGTACGTTGTAGCGAGAGGAGAGAACTGCGATATGCCGCTTAGTCTTTTCGTCCAGAACAAAACCGGTAGGATTCTGATGTCTTGGAACAATGTGGAAGGCTATTATTTCTCCTGATTTGAAGAGAGATTCCAGAAGTTTCAGGTCATAGCCGTCCATGGAGAGTGGAATGCCCACCATCAGAGGTGTTGATGACGTGAGTAAACTCCCGATACGGAATAAGACTTTTCTTCGGACGGATGATCTTGAAATCCACAGTGCTCATGGAGAAGAACGCTCCTTGTGATTGCCTATGCTTGGCAATAAAGTTGTCGGAGGTGCTGACAGGAAGGAGGAAGAAGCTATGCATGAACATTACTTCCCTGAGAGCGTCCGCGGAACCGAGGCATCCCAGAGACAGCCATACTGGGAAGATATTGATGTGACGGAATGTATTGGGTGTGGAGACATTTGTGCATCTTGCGGGCGTTATGATTATTTAGACTTTAACGAGTATGCCTCTTTTGTGTTTGAACCCGGCAATTCCGGAGGACTCGTACTTCTGCAGCCTGAGAGACTGGTGGACTTTCTTGCCGGAAAAGTGCGGGAAGCCGGTGGTCGGCTGGTAGTGAATGAGGTTACGACCGGTTTTGGGCGGACAGGCAAATGGTTTGGGCTTCAACATTATGAAGCAGGATATTTCTGTGGCTTCTCAGAACAACTTGGCTTCTTACATCTGTATGCACCGTTGATTATCAGTCTTGAAGAGATTGACGGTTTCTGCAGTGCACTGGAACGAGTGTTGGAAGCCCCATAGCGCCGTTTTCCGTGTAAAAATCTCTCCAATCTTTTTACTGCCAAATTATTGCTTGCTATTTTTGACAATCTGCAAATATACTGTATTAGAAAAAAGGAGGTAAGTTTCATGAATAATATTCTTCTGGTTGAAGATGATTTAAGTCTGGTTGAAGGTCTTGAATTTTCTTTTCATAAGAACGGATTCCAAGTAGATGTTGCCGGAACTGTCCAAGAAGCACTGACATACTTCTCTAAGAAGCGATATGATTTGTTGCTTGTTGATCTTACTCTGCCGGACGGCAGTGGATTTGAAATATGTAAAAAAGTGAGGCAGACATCATCTGTCCCGATTATCTTTCTGACTGCCTCCGATGAGGAAGTAAATATAGTTATGGGACTGGATATGGGAGGGGACGATTACATAACCAAACCATTTAAGCTCAACGAACTGATTTCCAGAATCAACGCTCTCCTGCGCCGGGCGGGATTGTCGGATTCTTCACATACGGAACTTACATCCAATGGAATAAGTATCCGGCTTGAGGAAAGCCGTGTAATGAAGGACGGAGTTGAGATTGAACTGACTGTTGCGGAATACAGGCTTTTATGCATTTTTGTTCAGAATCCCAATACCGTTCTGTCAAGGGGTGTCATATTGGACAGGCTTTGGGACAAAAGCGGCAGCTTTGTCGATGACAATACCTTATCGGTCTACGTACGCAGGCTGCGCAGCAAGGTAGAGGATGATCCGGAGAATCCGGTGTACCTATTGACAGTAAGAGGTGTGGGCTATAAATGGTGTGTTGTAAAGTAAAGTCCGTTTCCGTTTCAGCATTGAACAAATCCTTGAATTACGGGTGGGGGATCAGCAAGCTGAGTTTTGATATTTGGTCAATGGCAATAGTATCCGCCGTTTATTTTATAACCGGTTTGTTCCTGCTTAGGAGAAAACATATGTTATCAAAAAAATGTTGACAAAATTTGGGAATAGGAGTATTTTTTAAAATATAATATGTCTTAACGACATATCGGACTGTAAATTTGTAAAGGAGCAAATGTATGATAGAGCTGATTATTCTAGGATTTTTATCTTACGGGTATCCGCTTACCCTGTACGATATAAAAAAGGGAATGGAAAGAAGCACGGAGTATTTTGCCAGTACAAGTCAGGGGGCGATACATCCGGCCTTGGTAAAACTCCTTAAGAACGGCTATATCACCTCAAAGGAAGAAGTTAAGAATAACAGAACAAAAAAGTTATATAGCATAACCGATTCAGGAAGAGAGCAATTCGGTAAGCTGATGAGACAGGACTTAGGCCCTGATAAATATAGATCCATTCAATTGCTTAAGGTATTTTTCTTCAATGAGCTAACAAAAGATGAGCGGATGGAGTCTATTAATACCTATATTAAGAATTTCAGAAATATGAAGCAAGATCTCACTAATATTAGAGATGAAGGAAATCTGCGGCTTGAGAAAATGGGGTTGTCCATAGAGAGCTTCAAGCCGGCAAAATATGAGAACGATGCACTCGAGTTCGGACTCGCATATTCTGACTTCATTATAAGTTGGTTCGAAGCATATTTAAAAAGGATTGAGGAGGAAACATGAAGGTAACTGTTTTTGATTTAAGGAAAAATGTGAATAGCGAATCGTTTGTCAAAGCTGTAGAGGATCACTACAAAAAAATGGATGGAACTACAGAGGTAATTATCTATAATTCTATGGATACCGAGCTGAAGAATTGCATAGGCTGCTGGAGCTGCTGGTGGAGGACTCCAGGAAAATGTGCTTTGAATGATGAGGGTTATAAATTAAACAAGGATTATATCGACAGTGATGAAGTAGTGCTTCTTTTTCGTACGGCAAACGGCTTTATCGATGGCAAGGGAAAAACCTTTCTGGATAGACTAATACAACATTATTTACCTTATATTAAAATTAGAAAAGGTGAATGCGGTCACTTAAAAAGATACGATAAATATCCCGTTATAAATTTCTATTTTGACAAAGACGGATTAAGTACCGAAGAAGCAAAAGTGATTAAGGACTATCTTGTACGCACAGCATATCATTTTCATAGCCCTTGCAAAGAAGTTTTGCATGAAAACGAAAGAGTACGTTTTATTAATGCAGAAGCCGCAAAACCGATGGGGGAGGTTCTTGCAGAAGAGGTTAATGAGAGAAAGGCAAGCGGCAAATGGGTAATTTATAATGGTTCTCCAAGAGGTAACGGCTCTAACAGCAAGCTGATAATCGAAAAGATAATTGCGGGAATGTACGAAAAGGGAATAGCAGATATAGAAGTAAGAAATCTTATAAATGTAAAAGAGCATAAAGCTTGGGCTGAAAATTTCGGTTCGGCCGAGAATAACCTATTTGTTTTTCCGCTTTATGTACATGCCATGCCGGGATCGGTAATGAAATTCTTCGAACAACTAAAGCCAATAAACAATAAAGCGGTTCATATGGCATTTTTGGTTCAGTCCGGTTTTCCGGAGACCAGTCAGTCTTACTATTTGCGGCCTTATCTCGAATTAATTACAAAGCGGCTGGGGGTATCCTTTGACGGAACCATCATAAAAGGCGGGGTGGAAGGTATTCAAATGAAACCTGATAAAGCGAACCAAGAGTTCTTTGCTCAACTGGAAACTATCGGGAGAACTTATGCCGACAAAGGAATAATGGACCTAGCTCTGAAAAAGGAATATGAGAAATCCGAATATTTATCCAAAGGCGCTCAATTTATATTTTCGCTTTTTTCATTAACCGGATTAACCAACTTTTATTGGGATTACAATCTTAAGAAGAATGGCGCATATAAAAATAGATTTGCAAAACCATATATGGAATAATTATTGGAGAATAGAGATGAAAGTATTATTGTTATGCTTAAAGGCCTTTGAAACAATGGAATTCAGCGTCTTTGTAGATGTCATGGGATGGGCGCGCGACGAGGCGAAATGTGATATTAAAGTAGTGACTTGCGGATTTCAAAAAACTGTAACAAGTACATTCAGAATACCGATTATGATGGATGTTACAATAGATGAAGTCTGTGCGGATGACTATGATGCGCTTGCTATTCCGGGAGGGTTTCAGGAATATGGTTTTCGTGAGGAAACATTTCATGAGAAGACCTGCGAGTTGATCGGGAAGTTTAATGAACAAAATAAACTGATTGCAACGGTATGTGTAGCTGCATTTGCATTGGCTGAAAGCGGTATCTTAAAAGGAAAAAAAGCGACAACATATCATATGCGAGATGGGGAGAGACAAAAAGAACTGGCACAATATGACGGAGTAACGGTCATTGATGAACCTGTTGTGACGGATGGTAATATTATTACATCTTATTGTCCCGAAACGGCTGTTAAAGTTGCATTCAAATTACTGGAGATGCTTACAGATAAGAAAGTAACACAATATATAAAAGTGATGATGGGGTATTAAAGACTTTCGGCCGCTTTTCCCTTTCGGGCGGAGAGCATTAATATTTGTAAGTGAGAGAAAGGAGGCGGCTTCGTGGAGCGTTCTCAATGGATAAGAAGGGTATTTGATATTCGGGTGACAGTGCATCAATGCAAATATACCGGAATGCAACGTAAGTGATTTGCTAACATAGCTATACGATAATGGGATTCGTATATCCCGTTCATTGTATAGCTAAAAATTTCCTCAAAGTATAAGTCAAAGAGTGCAAAGAACCACATAAAGATTGATTTTTTGCGTTATTAGTAGTATTATGATATATAACGCTAGTTAAATAAAAGGGGAATTAAAAAATGATTGCAGAAACTACTATTGATAAGAAACAGTTAATTGAGAAAGTCGCATTTGAATATTTTCTCACCAAAGGTTACGAAGCAACAACAGTCAGAATGATATGCAAAAAAGCAGAAGTAGAACCCCCAACGCTATATTACTATTTTGGCTCTAAGAAAGGGTTATTTTTTTCAATTGTCGATAAGATGCTGAATGATTTCAAAAGAGCCAAAGAGGAAAAAATAATAGAGAAAAAACCGGATACGGAGAGTATGTTGCGGCTGGTTTATGAATATAGCATTAATTATTCCATAAAATACTTTAACGAAGTTAAATTTTACCTAAGGTATAAACTCTTTGCACCGGATGAACTCAAAAAAGATATCGAAGAGTATATGAGAGATACTTATAAAAAAAAAGAAAAAACTATATAAAGACTGCTTATTGGAATTTTATGAAGCCGGTGGGTTTAAATCTAATTTAGAGAAAGCTTTTTATAAGTTTGAAAGGCTGATCGATGATTCTATTTTTAATGTAGTATTCTCGAATTGGCGTCCGACGAAAGATGAGATTGATGAAACGTGGAACAGTTTTTGTAATTTACAGTTAAAGGGATTGAGATTCAGCGAAGAATAACATACTTTAAGTCCTATGCTGTGTTTCAAAATGGCGGCTAGTCTATCATAGAATTCGTATTTTTATTGTAATTATATGACATTTCTCGTATATGCTCCTATTTAGGGGCATAATTTATTTTATTAGAAGAAAAATTAATAAATATAGGGAGTTGTAAGAATGGTATTTGTGCAAAAACTTAAAAAATGGAAATACGAGTTTTTGGCCATTGTATTAGTAGTGATTTATTTATGCAGTTTTCTAATGAGTCAATGCTATTTTACGGATATTCAGCAGTTTGAAATACTGGGCATTAAAGTAAACAATGTGATTGCTATGGCTATTAGAACTCAGATACAGATGCTGTTTTCCGTTCTTGTTGCATTATTGTGCGGGAGAAAGTACTTTTTGCTTGTTGTTTTAATTAATCTATTGAGTTTGACTGCCTTCATTGCTTTGGCAGTTAGCCGCAAGAGTGATGCGATTATGCTGGAAATATTGTTTTATACAGTAGTATTATTAGTTGTTTCCTTAATCTATGTAAATATAAAGAAAATGAAGAGCAGGATTACCAAATTGGAAGCCAAAGAAAAAGAATTGAGAAAATTGGCTTTCTTTGACGGGCTGACAGGTATATTGAATCGAAATACCTTTATTTACCAATTGGATTTTCATATAGACTGTTTTTTAGACAAAAATGTAAAAATGTATGTTATTTTTATAGACGTAGATGATTTTAAGAAAATAAACGATACGTATGGACATTTTGCGGGGGATGCAGTTATAAAGGAAGTAGCGCTGCGGATTAAAAACGTAATCGACGAAGAAGATATAGTTGGCAGGCTTGGAGGCGATGAAATAGGTATTATTATAAAAAGAAATATAGATTCCGCTTCTGCGCGCGCGTATATTAATTGCATTCGGCAGGCAATCTCGAGTCCGTATGTTATTGATAAAGAAGAGCTATTAGTAACAGTGAGTATGGGAGTAGCAGAATTTCCGTCCGAAGGCACCACATCATCGGAGCTGCTGAAAAAAGCGGATACTGCAATGTATCATGCAAAAGCGAAAGGAAAGAACCGGATTATTTACTTTTCTGACAACAAAATATAGATATTTACATTTAACTATGTGTATAGGATTGGTAAAGGGATATGAAAAGATCGGCAATATTTATGGCGGTTTTGGCGGCCGCTTGTTACGGAATCAGTGCCCCGTTTTCCAAGCTTCTGTTAGAAGAAATATCGCCTGTATTCATGGCGGCCCTGCTTTATTTAGGCGCAGGAATAGGAATGCTTATTATAAACTTGCTAAAAGGTAGCAGGATAGAACAGCAGGAAGCGAAAATCACTAAAAAGGAATTGCCGTATGTGGCGGGTATGATAGCCCTCGATACAGCAGCACCGATTTTTCTGATGCTGGGCTTAAAACTGACAACATCGGCCAACGCGTCTCTTATGAATAACTTTGAAATTGCTGCTACGGCTGTCATCGCCCTGGCCGTTTTTAAGGAAGCAATCGGAAAAAGAATGTGGATAGCCATACTTTTTATCACTATTTCGAGCATGATTTTATCCATCGAGGATTATGATACCTTCTCTTTTTCCATAGGCTCTATATTTGTATTAGCGGCTTGTATTTGCTGGGGATTTGAAAATAACTGCACCCGCATGCTGTCATTAAAAAACCCTTTGGAAGTCGTAATAATCAAAGGGTTTGGTTCGGGCTTCGGTTCCTTCATGATAGCGCTTGCGTGCTCGTCTATCTCTTTGCATGGTGTTTATATCGCCTTTTCTCTGCTGCTGGGATTTGTGTCCTATGGACTCAGTATTTTCTTTTATATCCGTGCACAGAGAGAGCTGGGAGCAGCTCGGACGAGCGCTTATTATGCCTTCGCACCGTTTATCGGTGTACTCCTATCGTTTGTTATTTTCGGGCAAACAATAACTGTGTCGTTTTCCGTTGCCACAGTTATCATGATTGTCGGGGCATATTTAGCAGCATTTGAAAAACACGAACACAGCCACGTACATCAGCAAATAGAACATGAACATAGGCACAGCCACAATGACGGACATCATACGCACACTCATAACTATCCGGTAAAGGGGGAACACAGCCATAAACACGTTCATGAAGAAATGGTGCATACCCACACTCATACCCCGGATCTGCACCATACCCATAAACATTAAAATGTCTCTATCTATTCTGTTTTGAAACCGGCAACCAAAGCTTGTAATTCCTTAATTCTGTCGTTTACATTATTGCTGATTTCCGCGATAGAAATCATGGAAGCCAGGATTTCTTCGGAGCCGGCAGAAGCTTCTTCCGTAGTGGCGGCATTTTCTTCCGCACTGGCGGAGAGATTGCTGACGTGCGATACTACATTATTGCAGCTTTGAGTCAGCCGGGTATTGATAGTCTCCAGCGCATCAATTTGGGTATTGATAACTTCGAGACTGCTTGAGATAGCAGTATATTTGTTCTTCGTATCATCTACGCTCTTTGTCTGGACATAAACCGTATCTCTTACCAAACTGCTTTGCTCCTTCGCTAATACGGCGTTCTCCTGCAATTCCTTTAACATTGTATTAATAGTTCCAACGGAGTGCGAGGACTGCTCTGCGAGCTTGCGGATTTCATCGGCAACGACTGCAAAGCCTTTGCCGGCTTCCCCTGCTCTGGCGGCTTCAATGCTGGCGTTCAAAGACAAAAGGTTGGTCTGTTCTGCAATTTCCGATATAAGAGAACTCGCCTCGCCTATTCGTTCCGCACTTGCGTTTATTTTATCTATTACTTCCAATATGTTGAAAAAGATACTCTGGCTGTTCTCATTCACTTCAGAAAGCTCATTTACTACTTCGAGTCCTTCCATTCCTGCTTTTTTTATTTGCTTGGAAGCCTGTGTAAGGAGTCTGGCGCTTTCAGAACCATTGAGAAGCACAAAGAGATTGTGCGGAGTATAGTAATTCAATAACTGTGAATCGTCCTGCAGATATTCCGGAATCTTATTTATATTATCTAATGTCTGCTGTACGTTTTCTTTATATGCTGCTTTTAAATCAGTAAGCTGGTCGGCATCGGAGCCATCCAGAGAATCGATTCTCAAGGCGGCTTCGTTGGCTTGATAAAAGTCTCTGTCGCTGCTCAATATATTTACATGTGTCGCATATAAGTCAACGTAAAAAATGTCCCTGCTGTCTCTGTAGGTGGAATTAACTGTTGTGTAAAATACAATTAATAGTATAAAAAGTGCTAAAGTGATAGGAGATAGAACTAAAATTAGCTTATTTCTGATTGATAGATTTTTAAACATCTTTCATCGCCCTTTCCGCTATTAGAATAATTTGAACATAAAAGCACAATGTTCACTTCCCCTATTGTAGCTATATTATACCATATTATATTGCGAAACACCATGAATATTGTTGTTATATGCCATAATAAAGAGAAGTATTGATAAAGCAAACCGGTTGGTCTATTATGTAAAAAAGAGATGAAAATGCAATGAAATACCGGTTATTTTGCATAAGGAGGCAGAATATGAAAAAAAGCGCATTGGTTGAAACGATAAGAGACCAGACATGCCGTGCTTTATGGGAGGTAAAGAATGTAATCGACTGTGCTTCCGATGAGGTATGGGATAAAGAATATTGTGAAATGCCGTGTTGGAAGCATATTTACCATATGCTTCATTCATTAGACTTATGGTATATTAATCCAAGGGACAAGGACTATGCAGAACCTGAAATACATGTAAAGGACTTGAATAATCTGGATGTAATTTCGACAAAGTATCTTACAAGGAAAGAAATAAACGATTATTTTTCTTATATTGAATCAAAAATAAAGGACTATATTTCGGAATTGACAGATGAACAGCTGCTCGATAATCCTCCGGGTTGCGAATATAATAGATTCACTTTGATTTTAGCGCAATTTCGTCACTTGCACAGCCACATGGGAGTGATTATGGGATTTATAACCGCAGATACGGGTTTATGGCCAAGAGTACTTGGGCTAGAGAAGCCTTTTCCTGTCGGAGACTATAACAAATATTTTTAGATTAAATCCGAAAGGCATAGCTTACGCGGATGAGAAACGATATATTGCCTTATATACAGGGATCGGTACATAGTGTACCGGCCCCTGTTTTGAATATCCGTTCATAGAAGAGTCACGACCGGCAAAATATTACCATACAAGTGTCTTGTCATATGACTTTACACGTGATAAAATAAGCAGCAGTACAATTTAGAGAGGAATATGAGATGGACACTATAATAAAGCGGATAGAGCAATTAAAGCGAGAAAAGGAAGTAGCAATATTAGCTCACTATTATACCGACGAACGGATTCAAGCACTTGCCGATTATGTTGGGGATTCCTATTATCTCAGTAAAATTGCGACGGAAATACCGCAAAAGGCAATTTTATTCTGCGGCGTGACCTTTATGGGGGAGAGCGCTAAGCTGCTCAATCCCGAGAAGACAATAATAATGCCGGACAGCAATGCGGATTGTCCGATGGCGCATATGGCAGATATCGATGAGATAAAGGCAGTAAGAGAAAAATATAAAGATATAGCGGTGGTTTGTTATGTTAATTCAACCGCAGAAATTAAGGCGCATTCGGATGTATGTGTGACATCGGCAAACGCACTGAAAATAGTAAAAGCGTTGCCGAATAAAAATATCTATTTTATTCCTGACGCAAATTTAGGAAGATATATTGCGAATATGATTCCCGAAAAAAACTTCGTGTTGAGCAATGGGTTCTGTCATGTACATACAAGCATCAAAAAAGAAAATGTGCAAAAAGCGAAGGAGCTTTACCCGGAGGCTTTGGTTCTGGCTCATCCCGAATGCACGTGGGACGTGCTGGAGATGGCGGATTATATAGGAAGCACTTCCGGAATCATAGATTATACGGTAAAAAGTGATGCGGAGATTTTCATCATATGCACGGAAATGGGAATATTGTATGAACTGGAATTAAAGAATCCGGTCAAAAAATTCTATTCGGTAGGACATAGGCAATTCTGTCCGCATATGAAACGAATAACCCCGGAACAGCTTCTGGAGCAGCTTGAAACTCCGAGTAATATTGTCGAGTTGAATGAAGAAATGCACAATAATGCGAATAAGGCATTGGAAAGAATGATGGTTATGTCGAAATAAGGTGATTAGGAATGAAGACTAGGACAGATGTTATTATAGTAGGGACAGGGGTAGCCGGACTGTGCTGTGCTCTTAACCTGCCGGAGGATAAAGAGATTCTGATGATTACGAAGAGTTCATTGGAGATGAGCGATTCTTATTTGGCTCAGGGAGGAATATGTACGCTGAAGGATGAAGGGGATTATAGCAGCTTCTTTACAGATACTTTAAAAGCCGGGCACTTCGAGAATGACCGGGCGGCAGTTCGTCAAATGATTCGCAAATCGCCGGAGATAATTAAAGATCTAATTTCCTATGGGGTCGAATTCGAGCAAAAGGACGGAAAATTTCTTTATACGAAAGAAGGTGCCCATTCTTCCCCCAGAATTTTATATCATAAGGATATTACAGGGAAGGAAATTACCCGGAAGCTTTTAGCGCAGGTTAAGAAGAAAAAAAATATTGTAATCATGGAATATACGGAAATGATAGATTTGGCAGTCTGTAGAAATCGCTGCTTCGGCATCATCTTGCGAACGGAAGGCGGGGAGATTACGAGAGTGGATTCCGATTATACAGTATTGGCTACCGGCGGAATCGGAGGTCTATACAAGGATTCCACCAACTATTCCCATCTGACCGGAGATTCGTTGGCAATTGCGATAAGACACGGAATCAAACTGAAAAATATTAATTACATTCAAATACATCCTACGACGCTGTATTCTAAAAAAAAGGGAAGACGTTTTCTGATTTCGGAATCGGTGCGTGGAGAAGGGGCTTATTTGCTGAATGGATGCAAGAGACGCTTTGTGGACGAGCTTTTGCCGAGGGATTTGCTGACGCAGAAAATACTCAACCAGATGGAGAAAGAGGGAAGCGGGCATGTGTGGCTTTCCGTTACACATCTGGGTGCCAATGCCATTAAGAACAGATTTCCCAATATATATAAGCATTGTATGGAGGAAGGAATCGACATTACAAAAGACTGCATTCCTGTAACACCGGCACAGCATTATTTCATGGGAGGAATCGCTGCAGACCTTCACAGCAAGACATCTATGGAGCACTTGTACGCCGTCGGGGAGACGAGCTGCAACGGTGTACATGGAGCGAACCGCCTTGCCAGCAATTCGCTGCTCGAAAGTCTGGTTTTTGCCAAAGAGGCAGCAAGGCACATTTCCGATACATTTCAAAGAACAAAAGCCTCTCCCGGAGGTATGGATTCTGATATATACGTTGACTATGAACAGTTAAGCGAGGAAAATAAGAAACTAATTTTAAAGGAAATAGAAAGGATTAATAAAAATGAACAACGAAATAACTTTCAAATTAAATGTGGATAACCTTATTATGCAGTCTTTAAGGGAGGATATATCGAGCGAAGATGTGTCGACCAATTCGGTTATCCGGAGCAGTAAAACAGGACGAGTTCAACTTCTATGCAAGCAAGACGGTGTTATAGCGGGGATGGATGTTTTTTTTCGCGTATTTTCTATTCTGGATCCTTCAGCTGAGCTGGAGGCATATGTAAAGGATGGGGATATAGTTAAGAACGGAGATTTGCTCGCGGTTGTTACGGCAGATGTGAGGGCGCTGCTCTCGGGTGAAAGGACAGCACTTAACTTTTTGCAGCGCATGAGCGGAATCGCTACATATACACGGTCGATTGCCGATATGCTGAAAGGAAGTAAGTCCAAACTGCTGGATACGAGGAAGACTACCCCCAATATGAGGATATTTGAAAAATATGCGGTTAAGGTGGGAGGCGGCTATAACCACCGGTATAACCTCTCCGACGGCATTTTGCTAAAAGATAACCATATTGCGGCAGCGGGCGGAGTGAAGAAAGCCGTGGAATTGGCCAGAGAATATGCACCGTTTGTACGGAAGATAGAAATAGAGGCAGAAAGCCTGGAGATGGTGGAAGAGGCGCTGGAAGCAGGTGCGGATATCATCATGCTGGATAACATGAGCACAGATATGATGAAACAAGCTGTAGAAATAATAGACGGCAAGGCGGAAACAGAGTGCTCGGGAAATGTGACAAAGGAACGTGTCGAAGAACTGGCAAAGATCGGTGTCGATTATATATCCTGCGGGGCACTGACTCATTCGGCTCCTATCTTAGATATATCGTTAAAGAACCTTACTATAATAGATAAATAAAAAATTAACCATAATAAACCATGCTGCGAGAGACTGTTGCCTTAAGCAGCATTTTTTGTATAGAATGCACCGCCTAATAATAGCAAATTCAAAGGTCGTAGCGGTAATATCTGCCTGCCCAAATCATATATTTAAAATATATAAATAAATTGTGGTGGCTGTAAATGTATAATTCAATAAACGCGATGGATGATTCAATAAACAATTATTCTATGTCTCATATCTTAGATACCTTTAAGGCATTTGTGGAAGCAGTTATACCATGGACTCCAAGGTTGGCGGCGGAATACGGGGATATTCAATATCCCGGCGCAATTGATGCACTTACCTATGAATATTTAATTTATTCCTTAAATAAGGTGGGGGATTTTGCGTTATTGAATTCGACGGTAAAGATTCTCGATATGGCAGCAAGAGAACTGATATTTCGGGGAGGCAATGAATTCTCGCTGGACTTTGGGGGAGGAGGGAGAATAACATTTGCCGCTTTAGTGCCGGGCGACAGGCTGGCGGCGCTGAATATCTTGAAGCAGCAGGAAATTGCTTCCTTCAACAGCCCGATATTTACGGATAAATATATCGTAGATACGCTGGTAGGATTAACGATGATGGGATATTATTCGGAGTGGTTCGGTTATGGTACCACCCGTTTGGATGAGCCGAACCAAAGAGTGTTGGAATTCGCTCCTTTCAGTTGGGAGCAGGTAGAATATCCGGGACCTGACAGAGAATAGACATATATAGAAAGGAAAATCGCGGTGTAAAATATGAATTATGATGCGGATGTTATAGTAATCGGAGCAGGAGGAGGGGGCGCGGTTGTCGCAAAGGAATTGGGTGAAAAGGGCTTAAAGGTATTGATTCTGGAAGCCGGCCCTTGGTATGGGAATTCGAAGTGGCCCGAACCTAACGCTGAACCCGGCGAAAAAAGCAGCTCCTCCATTGAAGATTTAGACCTTCAAATATTGAAGGAATGTTTTACCGATTTGGAAAATGATATGAATTCTATGATAAACGGCAAATTCCGATGGGGACCTGCAGACCGGAACCGAAGACCTTGACCGAGAAATATCGCAAACGGCGGGATTATCTGGCAAGTTGCGGGAGTGGGCGGGACAACGTTGATGTATACCGCTAATTGTCCCCGAGCATACCCTATGGCTGTCGATAATGTCTGGCCGATATCGTACGATGAACTGATTCCGTATTATGAGAAGGTTGAAGCAACGCTCCCTGTAATTGACAGCAGGTCTACGGCCAAGGAGGATATATTTTACTATGGAGCCCAGCAGGCCGATTGGAATGAATTGACGGGAAAAAATATTACGAGCCCGGGTTACAGGGCGCAGCCGAATGCTATTCTGCTCAGGAATGAAACGGCCAGTATACCGGATTACGATAGGGAAAGGGATGGGGCCTACGGCTGTACCTTTAGAGGACATTGTATAAACGGATGCCACATAGGACCAAAAGTGCAGGCGGTAGCTAAGAGGTCTACTTTTGCGAGCTATGTTCCGTGGGCGCTTTATTCGGGAAATGTAGAGATAAGGCCCAACTCCTTTGTGACGCAGATTCTGACGGAGGAAGACAGCGAATCGGAGATATGTGCGGCAGGAGTTATATATAAAGATTCATGGACCGGAGTAATATCTGAAATGAGATCCAAAGTGGTAATTATGGCTGGGGGATCCATCGAAACTCCGAGACTCTGGCTTAATTCCGGATTGCCCCGCAATCCTTGGGTAGGAAGGGGCCTGGTCAATCACTGGATGGACAGCGTGACAGGAATATTCGACGAAGAAATTCTGATGGAGGTTTTGGGGAAACCGGACATCAGTCCGTTTGTAGGTCAGAATGCGGCAGCCAGATTTGATTTTCCCGGAGTCGGTGCTATACAGACCATGGGTTTTAGTCCCGGCTTATATTCCTCCGGCTTTTATGGCATAAGCGATAAGGGATTTGCTGAATTTAACCAAGTAAGCCCTGATGCAATCTGGAACATGGAGGGAGGAGTAATCGGCCCGAAGTTAAAGGAATTGATGAAAGACTATAGAAGAACTTTGAGCTTGCTCATACTTACGGATGATGAGGTCAACCAAAAAAATGGAGTGAGTCTGAATTATAAAATCAGGGATGAGAATGGATTTATACCTAAAATAGTTTATTATCCGGGCGCAAGGGACAGAGTAAAACGTGACAGACTAGCAACTATAGGAGCGGATATTCTCAAAAAGGCCGGTGCCAAAACAATATTACGCTCCAACTGGCCGGCTAATTTATATATACATATTCAATCTACCATGCGTATGGGATTTGTTACGGATACCAACTGCGAAGCGAGACAGGTAAAGCGGCTGTTCATAGCCGATAACAGCGTATTGTATAATTCCCTGGGAGGCCCCAATCCTACGCTTACAACGCAGGCTCTTGCGGTACGCACCTCGGAAAAAATAAGCGAAAAATATTTCTGATAAGAGGGCTGCGCACTAAATAATATAGTGCCGCAGCCTATTCTTATGATTACTTTTTTCTTCATCAAGCTTCTAAGAGGGGGCTAGCGGTAGCTTCGCGCTTATAGGAGCTGAACGCGAAAAGCAGTAGTCTGAGGCGGTATACTGGCCGTCTGGAAATTTGCATGCTCCACCCTAACCAGCTGTCTGGGGCGGATCTCACATAGATTAATAAGTCTCTCTTTCTGGTCCAGGATAACTGTTGTGTTCGTGATGACAAACCTGATCTGACGGGATAGGCTGTTAGGATTTCCTGTGTAAAGAAACCCGTTTTTCACGTCGACTCTGACAACTCGATCTGTTGTGACGCTGACCCTCTCTTCCCTCTGCCGTACAATGATTCGGAATGCGTTTGCCTGCGGAGGAATGCTTCTTGTCATAGCGGAGGAGAACTCGGCGTTGATTCGCATTCCCTTTCTTACGCTGCAAGGGCAAAAATGTTCGCCGAATTGATTTATTATAACGGTATCCCGACCAACATTAAGTCTGAGGAGTTCAATGCGAATCATGTCGTTTTTCCCTCTTACCGCATAAGAGATTAATATATAGCCTGATGTTCTGCTGTTGGTATACACTTCTTCAACCAGGGCATTATCTATGCGCATGACATTGCCGTGCTGAGATATTGTTCCCCTGCTGTCTGCTGCACTCGTATTGTTCATATGAAACCTCAGGATTGTATGTTTATCTAGTTACATTATATGTCTGTGACCCGAAGTGTGTCACATTAAGGCGGCAGGTGTAATCAAAAATAAACAGAATATATATCGGGAAATTTCATTGACAAAATAAAATGAAATGCATATAATACATATAACTATAAACTGAAAGACATTGAAAAGGAATAGTAGCTGTTTAATAATTTTCAGAGACCTGTTGGATGGTGTGAAGCAGGAGTTAGAGAATAGTGAACTCGCCTTCGAGTCGCCGGCTGAAATTTAAGTAGGTTGTGCCGGAAGCCCACCGTTACAAGGGATAGATATTGGTTTTATTGTACCAGTATTGAGTTTGACCGAAATAGAGTGGTTAAGCAGATGATATAACTTCTGTCTCTTAGGGAGACAGGAGTTTTTTTATGTAATAGGAATTGGCATTCTATTAGATAAAAATGCTCTGCATGATGCGCACCCATGTGCTCGGTGGACAAATTCAATTATTGACAGTAAAAGTATCGAAAAAGTGCATACATAAATGTATGAATTAGAGTGGTACCGCGGAAGGCTCCCTTTTCGTCTCTTGACATCGGCAAGAGATGAAGGGAGCTTTAATAGTTTATATCACGAAAAGGAGATGCAGTTATGAAGAGAAAAATCTACGTATTTGACACAACGTTGAGAGATGGAGAACAGGTCCCCGGTGCAAAGCTGAATCTGGAGGAAAAATTGGATGTGGCGGTACAGATAGCCAAAATGAAGGTCGATATGATGGAAGTAGGATTTCCGTCCTCGTCTCGAGGAGATTTTGAAGCAGTAAAAGCAATCAGTAAAAAAATCGGTCAGGAAGTATGTATCGCAGCGCTTGGAAGAGCCGTCGAAGCGGACATCGATGCCATATATCAGAGCATTCATAAGGCGCAGGATCCTTTGATTCATATTGTACTCGGTTCATCTAAGGTACATGTATCGAAGAAGCTGCAGAAAACGCCTGAACAAATTATTGAAATAGGAGCTTCCTCCGTGAAATATGCTAAGCAATTCCTTCCCAAGGTGCAGTATTCCTTGGAGGATGCCAGCAGATCCGATTTTGAATATATGTGGAAAACAATAGAAGCGGTAGTGAAGGCGGGAGCCACTATCATTAATATTCCGGATACCGTAGGCTATGCTGTGCCTGAACAATTCGGCCAATTGATTTATCGGATCAATGACAGGCTGAAGAATTTACATCCAGATGTATTGCTGAGCGTTCATTGTCATAATGACACAGGACTCGCAACTGCCAATACTCTGGCGGCTGTGCGAAACGGAGCGGATAAAGTAGAATGTACCGTTAACGGAATCGGAGAGCGTGCAGGAAACACTTCTCTGGAAGAGGTGGTCATGGGAATCAAGCTGCACGAGGACTATTACGGCGGCTATACTACAATAGATACGAAGAAAATATATGAAACTTCCCGTATGATCAGTGCCACGATGGGCTTGGACGTACAGGTCAATAAAGCGATTACGGGAGAAAATGCATTCGCCCATTCTTCGGGAATACATCAGGACGGCTTGTTAAAGTCCAAGGATGTATATGAAATCATGGATCCAGAGACAGTAGGAGCTCCGCCTATGGAACTCGTATTGACGGCGAGGTCCGGCAAGCATGCCTTCCTGTATGTGACAAAAAAGTTGGGGTTTGAGATAGCTGAGGAAGATGTTCCAGAGATTTTTGACATGTTCCTTCAACTGGCTGACCGGAAGAAAGAAGTATATGATAATGACATACTGACGTTGTTTAAGAACTGTCCAAATGTCAAATGCATAATCGACAAGGAATTGTGGCAGCTGGAGGAATATCAGATAACCGCCACCAGTACTTTGCCCACCGCTACGGTCAAGCTGATAAGGGGGGACAAAAGGGTGGTAACGAGCAGCAGCGGTTCGGGAGTAATCGATGCTCTTTATAGTTCCATAATGGATGCCGTACAATATCCCATAGAGTTGATTGAATATAGAATCAATAACCTGAGCAGGGGAAAAGG
>JAAYNW010000016.1 GCA_012520655.1 Clostridiales bacterium
TAATTTCTCATACTGCATTTCCTGATCAGCACAACCGTGGTGATCTTATTTTGATACCTTCTTTTCAACCTGTATAAAATTTTCAATGTTCTTCAATTTAGCCTTGACTTTTTATTTGCAGGCTTTTTTACATTTTGCACTTATTATGCATAAGATCCTTACAACCTGCTTGTTTTGCAATTACCTATTTAATCAGAACTTCTTTGCATGGGGATCCGATGCAGAAGTTTTTTCATATAAATTTATGATTATAGTTTAATTAAAAAATATGTATTTGTAAATTAAAATTAATAAATCCCTATTTTATTGGATTTGCAACAGTTAATTGAAAATGAATCGGGACATTAATAAAAAAAAAAGAATTTGTTCACACTTTGGACACATTTATGACATATTATGTTAAAAGTTGGTACAGATACATAGAGGTTTGCATCAACAAAAATAATTCATATTTCTAGGAGGAGAAAGATTATGAAAAAGAAAGTAGTTTTATTATTAACAGCAGTAGCAACATGCGCAACATTGATGATGGCTTGCGGAAACACAGAAGTTGCAACAGAAGAAACAGCAGTAGAAACTGAAGCAGTAGAAGAAGAAGCAGCAACAGAAGAAGATGCAGCAGCAACAGATGACGCAGCAGCAACAGAAGATGCAGCAGCAACAGATGACGCAGCAGCAACAGAAGAAGATGCAGCAGCAACAGATGACGCAGCAGCAACAGAAGAAGATGCAGCAGCAACAGAAGATGCAGCAGCAACAGATGACGCAGCAGCAACAGATGACGCAGCAGCAACAGATGACGCAGCAGCAACAGATGATGCAGCAACAGATGATGCAGCTGAAACAGATGCTAACTAATTACATACTGAGCAATTTTCGGTAAATAATTAAATTAAAGAGAAAGCTGTTTACTACCCAATCGGACGGTAAACAGCTTTTTTATATATCTGTAAATTGCTTCGCAATTCGCATTATGCTAAAAGCACTTTGGAAAATACATCTTAGCTTTCGGCGTAATCGATTTTTATGGAGTCTTCGTAAGGAAGAATAAGTTCGTAAACAATTTTATATGCGAGATTACGCATATCGGAAAAGGTTTGTTCATAGTTCTCGAGAGTCAGGCGGTCATTGCCTGCAATAATCTGGTCGGCCATGTATTTATTTATTTCGGGAGAAAAATGCAAGGTGTCCATATAGTTGTCGAGATTTGTTATAATATTTATTTCATCTTGAAAATAATACATCTCTACGTTGTCATATGTCAGCAATTTTTCGGCGGTCTGTTCCATATTATAAAGATATGCTTCCAAATCTCCTGTGCGATAGATGTTGTCCCACCAAAGCATGGAATATGCAGGAAAGAATATTTTAAACTGCGTTTCCGGATGCGACTTAATCTGCTCTTCCATTAAGCCGATATTGGCATCTAAAACATCTTGGTAAAAATCCTTTTCTTTCATGGGAGAAATGTCCGCGCTGCGGATATATAAATTTAAGGCCATCTCCTGATTGAATTCTTTCCACTGTGCCCAATTATAAGAATTATTTTCATCATAATCTCCGATGATGGAATTGGCGATTAAATAAGGTGTCTTTTCGAATAAAACGCCTTTGTTATATATATATTGCACGTCGTCAAAATAATTTCTGTTATATAAATACATAGGACAGCCGGTCAACTCATAAGTAGGTAAGGGGTCGGCAGCAAGAGAAGATGTATCCATACTGTAAAAGACATATCTCAAATCATGACTTTCATATGCGACATCCAGAAGATAGCATAAATCCGCGGTAGCGCCGTAAGAACGTACCGCTTTGATGGTAGTACAGTTAAAGCCTTGGTTAAACCAACTGTTATTATTATTCTCCGTTACGGAGGAACCTACAATTAAGCTGTCATAATCAAATGTGCGTAAAGTGCCGATACATTGGTATTCTTTATCAGCCAGAACCGCCTTTAACCCGAACCACGGCTTGTGATAGTGAAAAAACGGATCTAAGAAAATAACAAATACTGCAATGACAAGCATTATAGCTAATCCTCTTTTAAAAAAAGATAGAATAAATTTTTTCTCCACTTCCATACCTTTCTGCCCACGTTATATGATAAAGACCGATTATGAGCTATTAAAAATTAAAATATATAAATGTGCTGACCTGTGAAAATGAAATCAGCGACCATACGAAAATAATCGTAATATACCAGCAGAACTTCGAGCTGTAATTGTTTTCTTCCACTATTTCAAGAGAATTTTTTCTGGTCAGAATAAAAGCGCTGATTGCAAGTGCTGCGAGGAAGAATACGACGTAAGCAATACTCAGCATGTCCGGTTCCATAAGGCTGATTGCCTGTTTAATTACGTATAATTCGGGAATATCCAAATTGGCT
Source organism: Clostridiales bacterium (assembly GCA_012520655.1). Classification (GTDB taxonomy): domain Bacteria; phylum Bacillota; class Clostridia; order Lachnospirales; family Lachnospiraceae; genus Kineothrix. The sequence goes on from JAAYNW010000016.1 coordinate 2,390, forward strand.
GCTAGTTTGTATATATAGCCGGTATTTTTAAATGCAAATAAATTCTTGTACATTTGGAAAGCATAAGTGATATTTTTGCTTCGGAAAAAAATCAGGGATAAATTAAAAAACGAAAAAGTAAAAAACCATCCTAACCATCTGGGGATATGGTATTTGGCGGAAACCTTTTCTTTATTGCCTTTTATACCCACAAGAGCCAGATTATCCCATACGACCAGAAGTCCCTGCATAGTTCCCCACGCGATGTATGTCCAGTTGGCACCGTGCCATAATCCGCTTAAGACAAAAATTATTATAGTGTTAAGAATCGTTCTTAACCTGCCCTTTTTGCTTCCGCCAAGAGGAATATATACATAGTTGACGAAAAAGCGCGATAAGGTCATATGCCAGCGCTGCCACAATTCTTTTACAGAGCAGGCTTTATAGGGCGAATTAAAGTTAACAGGGAGTACAATATTGAACATATATCCAAGCCCTATTGCCATATCGCTGTATCCGCTGAAATCAAAATAAATCTGGAAGGTATAAGCTAGAACAACGAGCAGTGTGGAGGGTGTATCCAAAAAATAAGTCTGCTCAAACCCAAAGTTCGTTGCGAGCGCAAGAGTATCGGCCAATAAAACCTTCTTTGCGAGGCCGATTACAAATAAGGAAAGACCCTTTGCAAAATTCCGGGAGTTATAACGTCTATTGTTTAAATCCTCAAAGTGAGGAATCATTTCCTTATAAAGAACTATAGGGCCGGCAACCAGCTGAGGAAAAAAAGTAATGAAAGTGGCATAATTGATTAAAGAACAGTGCTCTACATTCTTTTTATACCGGTCGACAATAAAGGAAAGATGCTGGAAGGTAAAAAAGCTGATACCCAGCGGCAAAAGAATATGTCTCAAAGCATAGTCCCTGTGAAAAATATAATTGATATTGTCAATAAAGAAATCATAGTATTTAAAATAAAAAAGAATTCCAAGGTTAATTGCAATACCTGCAATAAGACCGATCCTATCCGTAAGCTTTGATTTTGAAAGGGTCATAAGATGGCTTAGCGTATAGTTGGCAAGAATACTGAAAGAAATAACAAAAAGATAGTAGATATTAAAGTATCCGTAAAACCACAAAGACATACCGATAAGAAATACCTTTGCCAGCTCATATTTTTTCAGTTTATTAAGGCCATACCAACCAAAGAGAACCGTGGGGAGAAATAGGAAAATAAATATATAGGAATTAAAAAGCATTTTGCGATAAGTACCTTTCTGAATTCTGAATGATGTAATGTAGAAAAAAGATTCCTTACGGATAAAACTTTCTGTTCGGGCAGAGGCCTTTTTACCTGATTCTGCCCTTTTCGCACATTATATCATAGTTTGTGTAATAAAAAAATTAATTATTTTGATGCTATTTTAATTCTTTCGAAGAAGGGGATAAATTTTTATTACTGGGAAATAATGATAATAAAATTATAGTAGATGGAATGAAATGGAGGAAATTATGAAAGTACGTTCGTTTGTCACGACTTTAGTAATAACATTGACTGTTTGGCTGCTTTCGGCGCCTGTTATAAGCGGCTGCGGGAGTGGGCAGGTGTCGGATTCCAACACAAATAGTGTAGAAAATGTGAGGCGCGATGAGACGGAAGGCGTGATAGCGGAGGAAGAAGAGGACAGCAGCGCTTATGCATCGATGAGCGAGATAAAAAAGGCTGTTGTTGAAATTCTGGGAGATAATTACTGGCCGGATAAGCAGCTTACAAAAGAGGAGCTGGAAATGGAAACAGGAATTACGGAGAATATGTATGAGGATTACTTCGCGGAAAAGCAGAGCATAGCGACCGACATCGATACGATGATTATTATTAAAGCAAAAGAGGATTATATAGCAGAAGTAGAAACTATGTTGAACGATTACAGGGAGAACCTAATGACAAAATATAGAGACCGTCCGCAGGAGCTTGGAAAGGTAGAAGCTTCTCGAATAGAAACAGTAGATAATTATGTCAGCTTCGTTCAGCTGGGTGCAGATACGGCAGCAGCCGCAGAAGCAGGAGATGAGGAAGTAATTGCTCTTTGCCAGCAGGAAAATGAACGAGCGGTGGATATAATAGAAAAAACACTGCTGGATCAATAATAGTTGGGGGAGCTATTGATAGGGTTCGATTTATGGAGTATAATGAATATATTAAATGAAATTGAAAGAGAGGAGCCGCAAGTGATAAATTGCGGATTTTCTCTTTTTCATGTACCTATTTTTACCTGCGGCTCAAAGGCAGGCCAAAAGAAAGTATGGTTATTGATATGACGAATGCAATTATATTTGATATGGACGGAATACTGTTTGACACCGAGAGGATAAGCTGTGAGTGCTGGAGAGAGGTGGGACAGGAAATGGGTCTTGCCAATTTAAGCAAAGGAGTAAAGGGCTGCGTCGGTTTAAACAGAAATGACGCGGAAATCTTTATGAAGAGCCTTTATGGAGAGGAATTTCCTTTTGATGAATTCCGCGGCACGGTACATGCTCTTATGAAACGCAGAATTTTGGAAGAGGGACTTCCTATGAAAGAAGGAGTTATAGAGATTCTCGATTATCTGACAGAGGAAGGGTATATCGTAGGGCTGGCATCCTCAACGAGTCAAAAAAGTGTTAGGGAACATCTGGCGGAAGCCGGTATTACTCATTATTTCCGAAAAATTATTACGGGGGATATGGTAGAGCATAGTAAGCCGATGCCGGATATATATTTGAAGGCTTGTGAAGAATTGGGTGTAACCCCGATGAATGCAATTGCCATTGAAGATTCTCCTAACGGAATCCGTTCAGCGTACCGTGCGGGCATGAAGCCGATTATGGTGCCGGATTTGATTGAACCGACGCCCGAAATCGAATCTATGCTCTATGGAAAATATTATTCTTTGCTGGATGTCATGGATTATCTTAAAGGTTGCCAGTAGAAGCAGAAGTTATGATACAAGAAGTAAAAAACAGATGGAGGAAAGTATGTCAAAATCAAAAGTGTATTATACAAATATGAAAACCTCATTTAATGAAAATCTTCCGCAGAAGCTCGAACGCTTGATAAAAACGGCGGGAATCGGAGAAATAGATTTCGATAGAAAGTATGCAGCTATAAAAATTCATTTTGGAGAGCCGGGAAATCTCGCTTTTCTCAGGCCCAATTATGCGGCCGTCGTAGCTAAGGTCGTTAAAGAGTTGGGTGGAAAGCCGTTCTTGACCGACTGTAATACGCTATATGTTGGAGGGCGCAAGAATGCACTTGATCATATAGATGCAGCTTACCAGAATGGTTTTTCTCCATTTTCTACGGGTTGCCATGTGATTATTGCTGACGGACTGAAAGGAACGGATGAAGAGTTGGTGCCTGTTGAAGGCGGAGAATACATAAAAGAAGCTAAAATCGGTCGTGCAATTATGGATGCGGATATATTTATTTCCTTGAATCATTTTAAGGGACATGAGGCGACCGGCTTCGGTGGCGCACTTAAAAATATCGGTATGGGCTGCGGTTCCAGAGCGGGCAAGATGGAGATGCACAGCGCTGGAAAGCCTTCTGTAAATCAAGAGGTCTGCATAGGCTGCGGGCGTTGCATTAAGATATGCGCTCATGACGCGCCGACAATTACCAATAGAAAAGCTAAGATTGACCATGACAAATGTGTAGGCTGCGGACGTTGTATCGGTGTTTGTCCGGCGGATGCGATAGAGGCGGCAGGAGATGAATCCAACGATATTTTGAACAGGAAAATTGCGGAATACAGCAAAGCGGTAATTTCGGGAAGACCTCATTTCCATATAAGCCTTGTAATTGATGTTTCACCGAACTGTGACTGTCATGCGGAGAATGATATACCGATTGTACCGGATGTGGGTATGTTCGCATCTTTCGATCCGGTAGCTCTTGACTTGGCGTGTGCGGATGCCGTGAATAAGCAACCGATAATTGCAGAAAGCCAACTAAGTCGTATGCCGCATGTACACCACGATCATTTTACAGATTCTTCGCCGGCTACCAATTGGAAATCTTCGATAGAACATGCTGTAAAAATAGGGATAGGCAATGATGAGTATGAATTAATAGAAATATAAATTTTAGATATGGATTCTTTTAAAGCGGGAGCTTATGCCACCGCTTTATGAGAATCTTTTTATGTTTTTTAATTTTGTTAACAAAAAATAATTATATAGCATTCAAAATTATTGCTTATTTACCGTATTCTCAATTAAATCCGTAATGGTGCGGATGGAATTGAGCTGGTTACTTCTGCTCATAGCGTCTATATAAGTCTGTCTGGTAAAGTAAAGCTCATGTACTTTTTCAACCAGCAGATTTTCTGTCAAATAATCTTCGTCGATTACAAGGCTGAATCCCTGTGATTCAAAGGACTTAGCGTTTAAAATCTGATCGCCGCGGCTGCTGTGTGCAGAAAGAGGGATGAGGAGATTGGGCTTTTTAAGTGCCAGTAACTCGCAGATGGAGTTGGCGCCCGCTCTCGAGATTACAACATCGGACATAGCAAATATATCTTTCAACTCTGTTTTCACATATTCAAACTGCTTATAACCTGCAATATTTAACATCAAATTATCTACTTTATCTTTTCCGCAAATATGAACTACCTGAAAGTCCTGAAGAAGTTTTGGTAAGGCGTCACGCACGGTTTTGTTAATGGCCTCCGCTCCCAGGCTTCCTCCGATAACCATGATTACCGGTTTATTGGAAGTAAATTTACACATATCATAAGCAGCAATCTTATTGCCCTTGGCGAGTTCTTCCCGAATCGGCGAACCGGTCAGTACGGCCTTCCCTTCCGGAAGCATCTGAATGGTTTCGGGAAAGTTACAGCATACTTTTTGAGCTACAGGAATACAAAGCTTATTGGCAAGACCCGGCGTCATATCCGATTCGTGAATGATACATGGAATATTGAGAGAAGAAGCGGCACGGACGACAGGAACGCTGACAAAACCACCTTTTGAAAAGACGATGTCAGGTGCGACCTCTTTCAAATATTTTCTCGCTTCGGAGTAACCTTTCATGACGCGGAACGGATCGGTAAAGTTTTTAGGATCGAAATACCGGCGAAACTTGCCGGTTGCTATTCCTAAGTAAGGAATATCGAAATCCTCTATCAGCTTTTTTTCTATGCCTTCATAAGAACCTATATAATGTATTTCGTAATTCAATTCCCGAAGTCTAGGTATTAGCGCAATATTTGGAGTTACATGGCCGGCCGTTCCTCCGCCGGTAAGTACAATTCTTTTTGCCATTATAAAATGCCTCCAGACTTAACAATGCAAAAATATACAAACCAAAAGAACGCGTCTGCGTTCTTCTCTTAGACATATATAATTATATTGCAATAATTATAACAGAAAGAATAATAATTTTCCAGTGGTATTCCTTTATCTTGTCGAAAAGTGCAGTGGATTACACCTTTGTGTCTATTGAGAAGTAGAATGGTTTTGTTTATAATATCTAAATTAGGAAAAGGAGGTTTTCTATGTTTGCGGTCTTTTTGGAACATAAGCTTCTCAGCGGGGCTTTTTTGATACTCTTATTATTAAGCATAATATGCCAGATTATGATAGGAGTAATATACCAAAAAATGATAAAGGAGACGGATAACATGTCTTCTACCAAAAATAAGTTTTTAAAGCAGTGTAAAATGAAATTCGCAAATTGCTATCAGCTAAATGAAGGAGTGTCAAACATTCCCGTATTTGTGGACAAGTTCATCGCAAAAGTATCTTTTATGGGGATATCTTTGACGAGCTTTAAGCATTTGTCCGGACAGTTTATGCTTCTATCGATAGTAGCGGCAGGTGCCGGAGCCTGTAGAGAAATTATACGCGGGGAGACGGTAGGAAAAATACTTCCTTATTACATTGTCAGTTTTTTGGCATTATATGTCTTTTTTTCTATTTCCGGGTTGGTGGACATACAGGGGAAAAAAGAAAGATTGAAAGTGAACCTGGTGGATTATCTGGAAAACCATATGGTAAATAAGCTGCGCCAGTCTGCAATAGATTGGGCGGAAATTACCGGAGGAGAGAAGATGACTTTGCCGGGAACAGAAAAAGAGAAAGCGGAAAAAAATAATAAGTTTGACAAAGCAGAAAAAAGCAGTCCGGAGGTAAAACGGGATATCGGTGCACTTCGAGAGGAGATTGGATTATCGGCAAGGCGTAAGGAACCGCAGGCGGAACCAAAAAGCCGGATGGAGACGGACAAGCCTGAAAATAAGCCTGAAAATACTCGTAAGGAAGAGAAAAAAACCATATTTTCCCATCAGGAAAAGCAGGAACTGGAAGAACTCCTCAGGGAATTCTTTGTGTAAAGTCGTATTTACGGAGAAATCTTTCTCTTGAAAAAGAAAAACAACTTTGCTACACTTAACGTGATTACTCAATATATTTACGAATATAAACCCGGTAGACAACAGTCCGGGCAGACAAAGGAGCGAGACAAATGAGCAATAAAGTTACATTTGATTATTCCAAGGCTTCACAGTTTATAAGCAATCATGAAGTAGAGCTTATGAAGAAGCTGACCTTGGATGCAAAGGAAGTATTAATTTCCAAAACGGGCGCAGGTAATGATTTTTTGGGATGGGTTGATTTGCCGGTAAACTATGATAAAGAAGAATTTGCACGAATAAAAAAAGCAGCGGCTAAAATTCAAGCCGATTCGGAAGTACTTCTTGTTATCGGCATCGGAGGTTCTTATCTCGGAGCAAGAGCGGCAATTGAATTTCTTAGACATAGCTTCTACAATTCAGTAGATAAGTCTGTTAGAAAGACACCTGAAATTTATTTCACAGGTAATTCTATCAGTTCCACATATATTAAACACCTTATGGACGTGATTGGAGACAGGGATTTCTCTATTAACATGATAAGCAAATCCGGTACGACGACTGAGCCGGCCATTGCATTCCGCGTCTTCAAAGAAATGATGGAGAAGAAATACGGTAAAGAAGAAGCGGCTAAGAGAATCTATGCGACGACAGATAAAGCGAGAGGCTCTCTCAAGAATCTCGCTACGGAGGAAGGATATGAGACTTTTGTTGTTCCCGATGATGTAGGTGGACGTTTCTCCGTACTTACGGCTGTAGGCTTACTTCCGATAGCTGTCAGCGGAGCGGATATCGACCGTTTGATGGAAGGTGCGGCAAGCGGAAGAAAGCGCGCAATGGATGCTTCCTTCGAAGAAAACGACGCATTGAAATATGCGGCGCTTCGCAATATTTTGTTAAGAAAAGGCAAGACTATAGAAGTTCTTGCTAATTACGAGCCCGGCGTACACTTTGTATCCGAATGGTGGAAGCAGTTATACGGCGAAAGCGAAGGAAAAGACCAGAAAGGTATCTTCCCGGCAAGCGTTGATCTTACAACGGATTTACACTCCATGGGACAGTATATTCAGGATGGAGCAAGAACACTTTTTGAAACGGTAATCAATATTGAAAAAAGCAGAGAAGAAATTGTTCTCGGCACAGAACCGGTAGATTTGGACGGACTTAACTACCTTGCCGGCAAGACTGTTGACTTCGTGAACAAGAGCGCAATGAACGGAACCATTCTTGCTCATACCGACGGAAATGTTCCTAACTTAATGGTACATATACCGGAAGTAAATGAATTCTACCTCGGCGAGTTATTCTATTTCTTTGAGTTTGCCTGTGGTATAAGCGGATATTTGCTCGGCGTAAATCCTTTTGACCAACCGGGTGTGGAAAGCTACAAGAAGAATATGTTTGCCCTCCTCGGCAAACCGGGTTACGAAGCGCAGAGAGAAGAATTATTAAAGAGATTGTAATATTTATTTAAAAATATATAATTGCCTTGAAAGTTCGCAAAAACCTTCGGGGCAATTTTTTTATTCTATTGCTATACAGATGACTTATTAATATATGAATCTTTAAAAACAACTGGATAATAGAAGGAATCAATGATAGAATAAGGAACTGGATTCAGAATGACAGAACGTGAAAGCGAAGTGCTGATTTGTTTTGTTCTGGCAAGAGAGAGAGGTATGAAATGGAAAAATGGACTAAGAAACAGAAAATAATATTGGTTGCAGTATTTGCCGTAATAGTGGCAGCAATTGGGATAACGGCAGGAGTGCTGAATTACCGGGCTACGCAGGAGGGCGTGAAGTATTTTCAGGTGGTAGTCACTTCTGAACGTGACGGATATTCCGAGACAATGGAGTGTAAATCCTACGAAGAGTACTTAGGTAAATTCATGCGAACCTTTGAAGGCTGTGAATGGCAGGATTCTGAATATGGTATTTATATTAGTGGCTTTAACGGAATGAAAGAAGACACGGATAATCAATACTGGTGGTGTGTAATGGTAAACGGAGAAGCGGCGACAATCGGAGCGGACGAGATTCCATTGCAGGATGGGGAAACGTATAGCTTTGTTTTGATGCAAGGCTGGTAGGGTCTGATTACGGAAAGGCGGGAAGTGAATGCCGATTAGAAAAATGACGAGAATAGCGCTTTTAAGTGCGATTCTTTATGTTGCGAAGGTAGCGCTGGAATTTATTCCGAATGTAGAGTTGGTGACTTTTTTGGCCATTATTTATACGATTGTATTCGGAGCAGAGGCTTTTATCATAGTTACAGTATTCAATATGTTTGAATTGATACAATGGGGATTCGGCGTCTGGTGGGTATCATATCTCTATGTATGGCCACTCCTCTGCCTTATCACATTTCTTTTAAAGAAGCTTTTGCGGGAAGAATTCGTTCTATGGGCTATTGTCTCGGGGCTCTTTGGGTTAATCTTCGGTTCCTTATTCGCGATAGCATATCTTCCGGTCGACCCTTCGTATGCGTTGGCTTATTGGATCAGCGGCCTGACCTGGGACGTTTGGCATGGGATTAGTAACTTTATTATTATGCTGATCATCGGAAAACCTGTATATGCCGTATTGAACATGGCGAAAGTAAAAGAAACATTATTATAAGTTTAGCACGCCAATTTTATAAAAAATAATAAAAAGTTAATTATTTTGACAAAGAATGTTCATTCTTTTATGATGTACTTATGTTAGAATAAGTAAGATAAATATGGAAGTAAAAGGCAAAATAAATTTAGGGCGTAGGTTTTCATTACGGAAGGTAGGAGAAGAGAAGGTGGAACCTGTAAAAGTTGTCTTTAATTCAATGGAAGAATGTCAGAAATATATTAGGGTTGTAGAAAACGTTCCTTTTAATATCGATTTACAATGCGGAAGCCGTGTAATTGATGGGAAATCTGCTCTTGGCATTTTAGGCTTTGGATTAAGAAAGGTATTGGAACTCAGGGTGCATACGGAGGATTCGAAAGCTTGGTCTGAACTTCTTGAGAAGATAGAATTCTGCATCTGTGGGGAGGAAATGAAAATGGCAATATAGAATAAGACGGAAAACAGATGTCGCGCTATGACTATTTTTAGTTATGGAGCGGCATTTTCAAAATGCGGGAAAGATTAATAAGGAAACATATTGAGGTGACCATATGACGTTGCAGCAATTAAAATATGTAGTAACCGTAGCGGAAACGGGAAATATTACGGAAGCAGCAAAGCAGCTTTTTATTTCTCAGCCCAGCTTGACAAATGCTATCAGGGAATTAGAGAAGGAAATGCAGGTAACCATATTTAATAGGACGAATAAAGGCGTTGTCATTTCAAATGAAGGAGATGTCTTTTTAGCTTATGCCAGGCAGGTCCTGGAGCAGGCGAACTTAATGGAGGAAAAGTTCCTGCATATGAAAGAGCGAAGTCCGCGTTTTTCCGTATCATGTCAGCATTATTCGTTTGCGGTCAATGCTTTTGTAGATGTCATACGGGAATTCGGGGGGGAAAAGTATGACTTTACATTGAGAGAAACACAAACATATGAGATTATTGAGGATATCAGCCGGTTAAAAAGTGAAATCGGAATATTATATAAATCTTCTAAAAATGAAGAAATTATCGACAAACTGATAAAACAATACGATTTGGAATTCAAGGAATTGTTTACGGCAGCTCCCCATGTTTTTATTTGTTCAACGCATCCACTTTCGGAAAAGGATGTTTTAACTTTGAAGGACTTGGAGGAATATCCTTATCTTTCATTTGAACAGGGAGAATATAATTCTTTTTATTTTTCAGAGGAAATTCTAAGCACGCTTGACAGAAACCGGAATATAAAGGTCAGAGACAGGGCTACATTGTTTAATCTTGTAATAGGGCTGAACGGATATACGGTCAGCTCAGGGATAATCAGTAAGGAACTGAATGGGGAACAGATTATTGCAAAGCCCCTTCAGGTGGACGAGTATATGATAATCGGGACGATTACCCAGAAGAATATGACGCTGAGCAGATATGGTAAGGCTTATATGGAGTCATTAAAACGCCATATTGGCGGATTGATATAGTTTAAAACTATGTCAAACCGCCATTTTTTTGTATTTTTCATAAAATTGGCAAAGGAGTATATTTATTCTCATAAATAAAATCGTAAAGTATGAGTGGGAGGAAGAAAGACAATGAAAAGTGCCGTGGTCGGTTTTCCGAGAGTGGGAAAACTGAGAGAATTAAAGTTTGCTTCTGAAAAATATTTTAAGAAAGAAATCGGAAAAGAAGAGTTACTTGCTGTTTCAAGGGAGTTAAGGAAAGAGCATTGGAATTTCCAGAAACGGGCAGGAATCGACTTTATATCTTCCAATGATTTTTCTTATTACGACGGAATGCTGGATACGGCAGTTCTAATGAATGTGATGCCTGAAAAATACCGGAAATTGAAATTGAAGGGAATGGACATTTATTTTGCCATGGCGAGAGGATATCAAGGAGAAGCAGGAGATGCTCAGGCGCTTGCCATGAAAAAGTGGTTTAATACAAATTATCATTATATGGTGCCGGAATTCGAGGATAACACGGTTGTCCGATTGACGGGAGATAAACCTTTTAAGGAATATGAAGAAGCGAAGAAAGAAGGGTTAGAGACTAAACCGGTTATTATAGGAGCATATACTTTTTTAAGGCTGTCGAGATTTAACGGAATAAAAAGGGCGGAAGATTTTATTTCGGATGTTGCAAAAGCTTATGCTTCCTTGCTGCGACGTTTTGACAAAATGGGAGCAAAATGGCTTCAGTTTGATGAACCGGCCCTGGTAATGGATATGAATAAAGAGGACATTTTTTTATTAAAAATCCTGTATAGCAAAATACTGGAAGAAAAAAAAGAAATTAAGGTTCTGTTACAAACCTATTTCGGCGATGTGAGAGATTGCTATGAGGATTTGATTGCGATGGATTTTGACGGAATCGGGATAGATTTTCTCGAGGGCAGGAGATCCTATGAACTTATAGGGAAATATGGTTTTCCGAAAGAAAAAGTGCTGTTTGCCGGACTAATTAACGGAAAAAATATTTGGAAATGCAATTATGAAAAGACATTAAAAAAGCTGAATGAGCTGAAGAACTACGCACCGCAGCTCGTTTTATCGACGTCCTGCTCACTCCTTCATGTTCCCTATACTTTAGAAAATGAAACAGAATTAAAAGAGGAGGAAAAACAGAGCTTTGCGTTTGCTTTGGAAAAGCTGCAGGAATTGAGGAATTTATCCATATTGATTGAGAATGACAATTTCACGAAGGAAACAGTATACGAGGAAAATTGCAAAATATTTAAAAAAGAGCGTTTATACCAAAACCGACAGGTAAAAGAGCAGGTAGCTGCGCTGCAAAATTCAGATTTTATAAGAAAGCCGGAACGGAAAGAGAGGGAACGGATTCAGAAAGAGGAATTCGGACTTCCGTTGCTGCCGACTACCACGATAGGCTCCTTTCCGCAGACACAAGAGGTCAAGAGGAACCGCAGCAGCTATAAGAATGGGGAAATCGATAAAAAAGCATACGATGAGAAAGTATTTGCCTTTATTAAGGATTGTATCAATGAGCAGGAAGAGATAGGGTTGGATGTTCTGGTGCATGGCGAATATGAGCGGAATGACATGGTAGAGTTCTTCGGTGAGAATTTGGAAGGCTATGTATTTACAAAAAGGGCATGGGTACAATCATACGGAACTCGTTGCGTAAAGCCTCCTATTATCTTCGGAGACGTAAAGCGTGTAAAGCCAATTACAGTAAAGTATTCCGTCTATGCGCAAGGTTTGACGGATAAACCGGTAAAGGGAATGCTTACGGGACCGGTTACTATATTGAATTGGTCTTTTCCGAGAGAGGATATCTCATTAGAGCAAATGGCGTACCAGATAGGAATCGCTATTAGGGAAGAGGTTCTGGATCTGGAGAAGGCAGGAATCCGGATTATTCAGATCGATGAAGCGGCTTTAAAAGAGAAATTGCCCATTAGGAGAAGCGACTGGTATAAAGAATACCTCGATTGGGCAATTCCGGCATTTCGTTTGTGCCATAGCGGAGTAAAGCCGGAAACACAGATTCATACCCATATGTGCTATAGTGAATTCGATGAAATCATAGAAGACATAGACCACATGGATGCGGATGTCATTTCTTTTGAAGCATCGCGTTCCAAGCTTACGATTCTGGATGTATTAAAAGAGAAGAACTTTGAGACGGAGGTTGGGCCCGGAGTATATGATATTCATTCGCCGAGAGTACCTTCGGTAGAAGAGATAGAAGAAGCTCTATCTAAAATGCTTTCCAGAATTGATAAGAATAAGCTGTGGGTAAATCCGGACTGCGGGTTGAAGACAAGGGGTACTACGGAAACGATTTCCAGCCTGAGAAACCTGACGGCAGCGGCAAAGGCTGTGAGAAACAGATTAAAATAATATGTATTCAAGAAGTGGGTGTTGCAATGTTTATTGTGACAATTCTTATATATGTGAATAACAAAAATAGTACAAAAAAATAATCACCCTGCCTACAAGTAAAGTGATTATTTTTAGATAACCAAATATTACTTGGAAGCATAATATTGTAGAGAACTTACTTTTTTGCAGTATTGGATTAAGTTAAGAGCTAAATCGGGCATATTTCTTCGGAGATATGCCCACAGCTTTTGTAAAGGCCTTTAAGAAATTACTGTAATCGTTGAATCCGCATTTTTCACAGGTCTCCGTTACCGATAGACCTTCGTTTAGCAGAGCTTTTGCAATGGTAATCCTTCTTGCGGTAATATATTTGTTAATGGTAGTTCCGGTGGTAGACTTGAAAATACGGCACAGATAGGAACTGCTTAAGTAAAAATGCTCGGATAATCTGTCTAAGGTCAAATCCTCAGAAATATGCTGATTGATATAAGAAAGAATATCATCTACTTGAGCATGGTTCGTCGTGACCGCATCGGTATGTTTACGATGGCAGAATTCATAAAAGAATTTATTCAGAAATACCATAAGTTCCGTAAGGGCAGAACGCTCCATCAAATCTGAACCGAAGCCTTCAGCCTCTGTTATCTTGTGAGTTAAGTAAATAAAGCGATTGCCAAACTCCGAGTCGAGATGAAATTTATGAGGAAAATCCCCATCTCTATGAGTAAAACAATAACTTAAATCAGTCAGATTGGAAGAAATATTATTTAAATAATCAGGATGAATGGAAATGACGATTCTTTCGTGTATGCTGGCTTCTATCTGTGTCAGACGATGACTTTCATACTGATTGATGAAGAAAATATCCCCCGGTTCAATATTATAGAAACGGTTATCGATTAAAAATTGTTTTCCGCCCGATATGGAATAATAAATCTCGTAACAATCATGAATGTGCATATCCATAGGCTTCTCATTGCTGTAAAGATGTGCCAGAGAAAAATATTTATTTTCAACACAATATTGTATAGCTTCTTTATTGGACGTAAATTCTTTCATAATTTTCCGGAGCCTTTCTCTTTTGATTTTTTATTATTTATGAAATCAACATTTTTAAGCTTTTTTTGCTCGGTATAACCAGAATACGATAGATTTCATGTTTCCAGACAACCATCAAGCGAGGGTCGGTTACAGGTATCTCTTCTGTTTTATAAACGGTCCCGCCTTCTATCTGCAGATTTCCTAAAGTGCCAATGGAAATTGAGACGCCGCCTTCGAAAGAGACGGAATAAACGACAGGCTTTTCATAGGTCATAAGGCTGATGACAACTTGAGAAGGGGGGACGGAAAAACTGTCCTCAATAATGATATTTTTGTCCTTGTATAGGGATGCATGGCGCTTATAGAAAAGGAGGCCGCATTCTGCGGGATAAGCATCGGAAATATCCATTTCTATATCACATACATCCTTTCCCATCCTATAGATGACGTCCTTTGCCCTATATTCGGCTCCATCTTTCTGCATAAAGCCGTTCACGGTAGGAAGGTTGTGGTATGCGGATTGCATGGTCCATATATCATAACGTTGTGCTGAGAAGGTCTTTTTGGTATAGCTTTCAACCCCAATATCAATAAGCAACGGTTTACCGCTTTTGTATATGGTAAAGCTTCCGGTGTCGTTATGGTTATGGCTGTCCGCGTTATCTCCCGCTTTTACGGCGAGATAAAGCTGTGTATCCCGCGCGATAAAGAGACCTGTGCTCGGATAATAAATATCGGAATGAAGAATTGGGACAGATGTATCACATGCTTTTATCTCAGCGGTGGTAAATGCGTTTTGCAGGCGGTAGTACAAATTATTTTCGGAGGATAAAATGAGGGAAGCAGGCAGATCCTTTTTAAAATCTGCAGCGGCAAACCGAGCCATCGCTTCGTTGTCTGTCCTCTTGGCGAGCTAAGTGCCTGACGCTTAGAGAAGGACTTGGATTCAAAGCGTACTCTGTTTCCTGTTTTAGAAAAATCCATGAAATCGGAGGCAAAGATATAAGGATAAGAGAATCCCAGATATTGTTCTCCCAGTTCAATTGCTTCCTTTCTCCACTGTGCATCCAGACCTTCCCAAGCAGGGCGATTGGTAATGGGTGCAAAGGGGGTGAAGGGAGTAATCGGATAATTGTATTTTTTTGCTAATTCAAAAAACATACGGATGACCGTGCCTTTCTTCGTTTTATTTAGCACGCAATTTGGATACATGCTCTTTATTAAGTGCGAATTCTTCTGTAATAGAATGCTTTTAAGTGTATTCTAGCACAACAAAAGTTTTCTTGAAAAGAAAAAAGCCATAAAACAGTAAAATAAAGGAATTTTCTGATGGCACTTCAACTTTTGCAATATTTATGTAAATATTAAACAAGAATTGGAATAAATAGTATGATAAGCTAAAAAACAAGGGATAGAAGAAATTATATGATGAGAAGAAAGGAGAGGAAAAGCATGGAACTTAGAACAGCGGTTTCACCGAAGGATTTGAAATACTATACGACGGAGAGGTTGAGGGAAGAAGCAGTGATTCCCGGCATGATAAAAAAGGGTCACGGCAAGATCATAAATATCTGCTCCATGATGAGTGAACTGGGACGTGAAACTGTATCCGCATATGCGGCAGCCAAAGGCGGGCTTAAGATGCTGACAAAAAACATAGCATCGGAATATGGTGAATTCAACATTCAGTGCAACGGTATCGGCCCCGGTTATATTGCAACGCCGCAGACAGCGCCTCTTCGTGAGATTCAGCCCGATGGTTCAAGGCATCCTTTCGACCAGTTTATCATTGCCAAGACTCCTGTAGCACGCTGGGGTGAAGCGGAGGATTTACAAGGACCTGCGGTATTTCTTGCATCTGAGGCATCTGACTTTGTAAACGGACATGTACTTTATGTAGACGGAGGCATTCTGGCGTACATTGGCAAGCAGCCCCAGTAACAGTAGTTTGAGTCGTTTTCGGCAATGTGTTTATACAGCAAGGAGTGTGATTACATAATGAACCCTATAATAGAACAAATCAGTAAAATCGGCATAGTGCCGGTAATTGCTCTGGACGATGCGAAGGATGCGAGACCACTTGCGGAAGCGTTGTATAAAGGCGGGCTGCCTTGTGCGGAGGTAACCTTCAGAACAGAGGCGGCGGAAGAATCTATCCGTATTATCACAGAGGAATTCCCCGATATGCTGGTCGGCGCAGGAACTGTACTTACCATAGAGCAAGCGGACTGTGCCGTTTCGGCAGGTGCGAAGTTTATCGTAAGCCCCGGGCTGAACGCTAAGGTTGTTTCGCACTGTATAGGTAATAATATATCGGTGCTTCCGGGTACAGCTAATCCAAGCGATGTGGAAGCAGCTATTGAACTGGGATTAGATACGGTAAAGTTTTTCCCGGCAGAGGCAGCAGGCGGTATCGAAATGATTAAAGCTATGAGCGCTCCTTACGGCAAGATAAAGTTCATGCCTACAGGGGGCATTACGGCGGATAATTTAAAAGAGTATCTCGATTTTAATAAAGTAGTGGCATGCGGAGGAAGCTGGATGGTAAAAAAGGAACTGGTAGAAGCGGGAGACTTTGATAAAATCCAAGCGCTAACAAAAGAGGCCGTAGCAAAGATGCTTGGCTTTGAGCTGAAGCATGTGGGTATCAATGAAGCGGACGAAGCTTCGGCCGACAATACAGCAGGAATATTCGAAACAATTTTCGGTATGACTAAGAAATCAGGAGCCACTTCTTTTTTTGCCGGAACGGGTATCGAGATTATGAAGACTCCTTACCCGGGAGCTAACGGACATATTGCAATCGGTACGAATTATATAGAGAGAGCTGTTTATCATCTGGAGAGACAAGGAGTGGTATTCGGGAAAGAAACTGCGAAAAAAGATGATAAAGGTAATTTGAAGGCTATTTATCTAAAAGATGAAATCGGCGGATTTGCGGTACATCTTATTCAGAAATAGGTGGAAAGGAAGATATAGGTGTTATGAGTAAAAAGACAGTGACCTTCGGGGAAATAATGTTAAGACTTGCACCGGAAGGGTATTACCGCTTTGTACAGACACAAAGCTATGGCGCTACTTACGGCGGAGGTGAAGCAAATGTGGCGGTGTCTCTTGCAAATTACGGATTGGATTCCGCTTTTGTAACTAAGCTGCCGGCACATGAAATCGGTCAGGCGGCAATTAATTCCTTAAGGCAGTTCGGAGTAGATACTTCAAAAATTGTAAGAGGAGGTGAACGCGTAGGTATTTATTTTCTTGAAAAAGGAGCTTCCCAGAGACCTTCCAAGGTAATCTATGACAGAGCGGGTTCTTCTATTGCGGAAGCGGCAAGAGAAGATTTCGACTGGGATAAGATATTTGAAGGGGCAGACTGGTTTCACTTTACGGGAATCACGCCGGCGCTAGGAGATAATGTTACGGATATCTGCCTGGAAGCCTGCGAAAAGGCAAAAGAAAAGGGTATAACCGTAAGCTGTGATTTAAATTACAGGAATAAACTGTGGAGCAAAGAAAAGGCAGGGGAGGTAATGGGCGAGCTCTGCCAATATGTGGATGTGTGCATTGCCAATGAAGAGGATGCAGGAGACGTATTCGGCATAAAGGCACCTGATACCGATGTTACCGCAGGAAGGGTAAGTCATGAAGGCTATAAAGAAGTAGCCAAACGCCTTGCTGACCGCTTCGGCTTCAAGAAAGTAGCGATTACCTTAAGAGAGTCACTTTCTGCCAATGACAATAATTGGGCGGGCATGCTTTACAGTAATGGGGAATATTATTTCAGCAAGAAATATTCGATGCACATTGTGGACCGCGTAGGCGGAGGCGATTCCTTCGGAGCGGGACTTATCTACGCCTGCTTAGAGGATATGAGCGCACAGGAAATCATAGAGTTTGCCGTAGCGGCGAGTTGCTTAAAGCACAGTATCGAAGGAGACTTCAACCTGGTGAGCGTGGAGGAAGTGCGAAAACTGGCAGGCGGAGACGCCTCGGGGCGCGTACAGAGATAATATATTTGTAGTTTAAAATATATGTAAAATGAGCTAGTGGTACTAATGGTAGGTATCGCTAGCTTTAATTTTTGATTGAATTGAGTACAAAATTATTGAAAAAAACATCTTATAAGACCCTTACTACTTTCAGAATCGCTTCGATAAAGATAGTGGCTTTGCAATGATGGAGGCGTTCATACGTCTGCAAAGTGAACTAATACAGCTTCAAAAAGATTTGATGGCGGATGATGGATTTTCATTTGACAATTATGCGCTCGCTTTGACTATCCGACGTAAACTATTTCAGGTAGAGTGGGGTGAAAAAAGTAACATCCTACGGTTTCATTATATGGGGATTGGAAATAGTGGAATTTGCCATTGCATCTGATTTTTCCGGTGCATCAGCTTCGTGGCTTATTTAGCTCCGTGATAAATGATAGAAATAAGCTAATATGTGTGATAAAATAATGCCGGATAGATAAATCTTATTTTTATCAGATATAAAGATATAAAACAAACGCAATGAGGAGCAGGTTATAAAAATGAAAATTGTAATTTTGGAGAGAAATACAGTAGGAACAGATGTATCGGTAGATTGCCTGAACGAATTAGGGGAGGTAGTGATTTATCCGAATACTCTACAAGAGGAAGTAGAGGGAAGGATTAACGATGCGGAGATTATTATTGCAAATAAATCACCCTTAAATGAAATAACCTTAAAAAATGCAGAAAAGGTAAAATTGATTTGTGAGTTTGCGACAGGCTATGACAACGTAGATCTGGAATACTGTAAAAGAAGAGGTATTAAGGTTGCCAACGTAGTTAATTACTCAACGGCATCAGTGGCACAGCATACATTTGCGCTTTGCTTTTATGTATTGGAAAAGCTGCGTTATTACGATGAGTATGTGAAATCGGGAGAATATGCCGGACAAAGAGGCTTTTCCAACTTTGATATACCCTTTACGGAATTGGATGGAAAGACATGGGGAATCGTCGGAATGGGGAATATAGGAAGAAAGGTAGCGCAGATAGCCGAAGCATTCGACTGCAAGGTTATTTTCTATTCTGCATCAGGAAATAGCTCTTGTACGGATTATGAGAGGGTAGATTTCGATGTTCTGCTGAGGGAATCTGATTTCTTGTCCCTGCATTGCCCGTTGAGCGACAAGACAAGAAATCTGATAGATCTGGATGCCCTGAAGAAAATGAAGAAAACAGCGATTCTCATAAATGTAGCCAGAGGGCCTGTAGTAAATGATGCGGATCTATATGCGGCATTGACGAATGACATAATCGCTGGTGCGGGACTTGATGTAACCGGCACAGAACCGATGAGAGACGAGAATCCTCTCAGTACAATAAAAGACAGCAATAAGCTGATTATCACGCCTCATCTCGCGTGGGCGAGTACGGAAGCGAGAAACCGCGTTGTGGAAGAGACGCACAAGAATATTGAAGCGTTCCTTAACGGTAAAGAGAGGAATATTGTAAATCTTTGATTTACAATATTCCTCTCGATTTCTTGAAAAGATTTATATAAAGAGATTCTATATTTTCTGTATCATGCGTGCAACAAGCTTTGCGCAGTCGGCAGCCGCTTTCCGCTCAAAAGTCGGATAATCCACTTCGGCACTTTCATCAGCCTTGTCGGAGATGGCGCGTATAATGACAAAAGGAATGTTATTTAAGGTAGAAGCCTGTGCGATGGCGGTTCCTTCCATTTCGGTGCAAAAGCCTTCGAATACGTTTACCAGACGATCCTTTACGGACTTATCGCTGACAAACTGATCACCGCTCACGATTCTTCCGGAAAATACATGAATATCAGGATTGACTTCCCTGCAAGAAGCTTGCGCCAATGCGGCTAAGCTTTCATCGGCAGTAAATTCGCGCCGACCCATCTGAGGAATCTCACCCGGCTGATAGCCGAATATGGTGGCATCCACATCGTGATACAGCGCATCGGTAGATATAACAATATCTCCGATATCTATTTTGGCATTGAGAGAACCGGCCACACCGGTATTAATAATATGAGTAACCTGGAATAAATCCACCAGAATCTGGACGCAGATACCGGCGTTTACTTTGCCGATGCCGCTCCGTACAATTATTACGTCCACACCGTTTAAGCAGCCTTCATAGAAATCCATAGAAGCCTTTTTAACGATATTATTTACATTCATTTTTTCTTTTAAGGTTTCCACTTCAAGTTCCATGGCACCTATAATTCCGATTTTTTTCATTTCTTATAAGAGTATCCTTTCGTATTGTATACCGTATATGAAAATTGCCGGACAGCTGCTCTTCCGGCGGGCTTTATTGCGGATAGATTAAACGGCTGTCGTCAATATGATAAAGAACATTATCCAAATATTTTTTGGCGAGATATTTGGCCATATTCAAGTTCATATCTAAATAATTTCCGCAGTCTTTAGCGCTGGCCCCCGGCACGTCGCCTTCAAAGTCACGGATGAACTCATACATTTCCACCATAAGCGGGACAACATCTTTGGAAGAATAGTCGCCGGCTAAGAGAAGGTAGAATCCGGTACGGCATCCCATAGGACCAAAGTAAATGGTCTTATCCTTATAATCTGCATGATTGCGCAGAAATGTAGCGGCGAGATGCTCAATCGTGTGCATTTCTGCAGTATTCATGACAGGCTCTTCGTTAGGCGAAGTCATTCTTAAATCAAAAGTGGTAATAGTATTATCTCCTACGGCATCTTTGCGGGATACATATATACCGGGCTGCAATTTCAAGTGATTAATTGTAAAGCTAGCTATTTTTTCCATAGGGTCTCCTTTTCTAAAAAGTACAATTTAAAAACGAAGGGATTCAATGCCCGTTTTTTATATTTTACACTGATTATAGCATATGACAAGTATAAAATCGTCTTATTTTTTAAAAATTGTGAGTCAACGGGATTAGGAAAACTCAGAATTATAATTATAAAGACTGTTATATAAAATAATGGTATAATTTATATTGATAAACTCAATGTTGACAAAATACGAAAAGCAGAAATGTAAATCGTCAGTTGACATTACGCACTTAAATAGCGTTTTTGAAATGGTGTTTTTTCCTTAATAGCTATGTAAGTCAAACAATATCCAAATGGGAAACAGATGAAATTGTTCCGGAACTGAATAAGCTGGTTGCATTAAGCGATGTGTTTTCTTGCAAGTTGGATACGCTGGTCAAAGAAGATTTAATTGCATGCGATGAGATTTATTCAGAAACTACAATAAAACATGTAAAAGCGTTTAGGATGGCAAGATACGTTATGGTTACGCCGAATCCGGAAGATGATGTAAATGCGTACACGGACAACTGGGCACAGCAATCAGGTCTGTTAAAGATTTAACCGGACGCAATGAGGATTGGATGGGATTTTCCGTATGTTTCATTCGAGTTACTGAACAGATTCGGTCTTCGTGGATATGTAGCAGCTTATATTTTACCGGATGAATTTGAAACATGTTGTCCGGGAGTGGAATATGCCGTTCAGGAAGAGGCTGATTATGCGGTAATTACAATATTTGACCCTTTTTAAGGCGGCTTTTGAACGTATTCCCAGTTCTTATAAAAAAATACCGGATTTTTTGCAGGCAAACGGATTTCGCGAAAAACCAAAGGATGGTATATTATCCTGCTTTGAGCATGTATTTGAAAAAGAAGGAATTACTTGTATGGATGTATATTCATGTGGATAGTGTTTCAAAGGCAGATAGTTTTACAAGTTTTTCGTAGTATTGATATAGCTAACAACAAAATTGGGTGCGGCAAAAAATGTGCCACACCCATAAATGTTCTAAATACCGATATAAATAGAAGTTCTGATTAACCGAAATATCTCTTAAGAAGTCCTTCAAAAGCCTTGCCATGCCTTGCTTCATCGCGAGCCATTTCATGAACTGTATCATGAATTGCATCGAGATTAGCTGCTTTTGCACGCTTTGCAAGGTCAAATTTACCTGCGGTTGCTCCATTTTCAGCCTCAACTCTCATTTCAAGATTTTTCTTTGTGGAGTCCGTTACCACTTCGCCGAGAAGCTCAGCAAATTTTGCAGCATGCTCCGCTTCTTCCCAAGCTGCTTTTTCCCAATACAGGCCAATTTCCGGATAACCTTCTCTATGTGCAACTCTTGCCATAGCGAGATACATGCCGACTTCTGAGCATTCGCCCTTGAAGTTTTCTCTTAAATCCATTAAAATATCTTCGCTTACGCCCTGAGCAACGCCTACTACATGTTCAGCCGCCCATGTCATAGTGCCTCCCTGTTTAGTAAATTTGGAAGCCGGTGCATTACAAATAGGACAATTTTCCGGTGCTGCATCTCCTTCGTGAACATAACCACATACCTGACATACGAATTTCATAAACATTTTCTCCTTTTTCTCTAATTTATTTTATTTTTTTTGCTAAAAATAACTGCCATGTTTAATTGCTTCAACTATATAATTCATATGTTTTACCAATTAACTTTAATTCTTAACCTGTTATGATAAATACCTGTTATGATAAATTTGACTTGCAGCAATCGCCGCATAAGCCATAGAAATAAGTAATATGGCCTTCTATGCAGCCATTGAAGTTCTCACGTGCTGTTTCGGCAATATGCTCGATACTTTCCATTTCCAGATCTATAACGCTTCCGCATTTCCTGCAAATAAAGTGATTATGATGTGAAACGTCCGAATCGAAGTGGTCAACGCCGTCGCCAACGCTGATTTTTTGTATTTCTCCTCTTTCCGTAAGAAGAGTTAGATTACGATATACGGTACCGAGACTTATATTGGGAAATTGCTGACGGACATTCATATATACCATATCCGCTGTTGGGTGATCCTTTCTCGTAGAAAGAAAGTCTTTAATAACCTCTCGTTGTCTGCTGTATTTAATAGCCATAATTTTACTCCCTTAAAACAGTAATGATTACTGTTTTTATTATAGCAAATAAAATCGATATGTCAATAGCATTTTAAAAAATATAAAGTAAAAATATAAAAATGTTGCGAAATCTGATTTAGCTATCAATGAATGAAGTAAAATGGGTGATTTTACAAAGATTTAATAAGTTTATACATTTATTTTTATAATATTAGACCTCATATTGTGCTATAATCGTAATAATAAATTAAATGTAGGGGAAACGACTATGAAATTTAAGACAAGATTGCTGGTTACTTTTCTTACAATTGTATTGATGCCTTTGATGCTGACGGCTGTCGCATTTGTAAGTATCGGCGGATACCTGATGAATGCGCAGAGGGATATGGGTATGGTAAACATCGATTATACGATGATGTCGGACCCTGCACAGACTTTTGAAAAAATTACAGAAAAGATATTTAAAGAAGTAAAGCAGCAGATTGCCACAGATCAGACAAAGCTGGAGGATTTCGATTATCTTGCCGATATAAATAAAGGAATAGCGGATAAAGCTTCTTATATAATTGTTCGGAAGGGCGATCAAATATATTACGCGGGAAATAAAGTTGCAGCGGATAAGATATTCAGACTTCTTCCGGCATATGGATATGCGAATGAGAGCCACGATGCAGGTTATTATTATAACAGTATGGAAAAGCTGGTAAAGCAGCTCGACTTTACTTTTTCAGACGGTACGGAGGGCAGCTTTTTTATTGTTACGAAGATACATGCTTTAATATCGAAGCAATTGTTGATAGATATGTTTATTGCTATTATTTTGATACTCATCTTTACCAGTCTGATGTTGACCCGTTGGATTCATATGGGGGTTTTCCTCCCTATTAATGAGTTGAATACAGCGATGAAGAATATTGCCGCCGGTAACTTGGAATACATGCTTAATACGAATAATAAAGGTGAGATAGGAGAGTTGTATAAGAATTACGAAGAAATGCGTCTGCGGCTGAAGGAATCTACGGATGAAAAGTTCGAGCACGAAAAGCAGAACAGAGAATTGATTAGTAATATTTCCCATGATTTGAAGACACCTATTACTGCGATAAAGGGATATGTGGAGGGCATCATGGATGGCGTTGCGGATACGCCTGAGAAGATGGATAAATACATTAAGACCGTTTATAATAAGGCAAATGATATGGATAGGCTTATCAATGAGCTGACGGTTTATGCGGGGATAGATTCCAACAGGATGCCTTATCATTTTCATCGTATCAATGTAGCGGACTATTTTGGAGATTGTATTGAAGAAGTAGGATTGGATTTGGAATCAAAAAATATTGAACTCAATTACTTCAATCTCGTTTCACCCGATACAATGATCATAGCGGATCCGGAGCAGCTGAAACGGGTGATCAGCAATATAATCGGCAACAGTGTAAAATACCTGGATAAAGAAAAAGGAGTCATTGATATCCGCATATTAGATGAGGTAGATTCTATCCGGGTTGAGATAGAAGACAATGGAAAAGGTATAGCGGCCAAAGATTTACCGAATATTTTTGAACGCTTTTATCGGACGGATGCTTCCCGGAACTCTTCCAAAGGGGGAAGCGGAATCGGCCTGTCAATTGTAAAGAAAATCGTGGAGGACCACGGTGGTTATATATGGGCAACAAGTAAAGAAAATGAAGGCACATGTTTGCATTTTGTGTTCAGGAAGTATAGAGAAGTAAAGGAATAATAGGAAGTACAAGGAAAAAAACAGTAGAAAGGTGTAGTTTGATATGAGCAGGATTTTAATTGTAGAAGATGAAGAAGCAATTGCTGACTTAGAGAAAGATTATCTTGAATTGAGCGATTTTGAAGTGGAAATTGAACATTCGGGAGATACGGGATTGGAAAAGGCATTAAGCGGAGACTTTGATTTGATTATTTTGGATTTGATGCTTCCCGGAATAGACGGTTTTGAAGTATGCAGGAAAATCAGAGAGGAAAAGAATATACCGATTTTGATGGTTTCTGCCAAAAAAGATGATATTGATAAGATAAGAGGACTTGGTTTGGGTGCGGATGACTATATGACAAAGCCCTTTAGTCCCAGTGAACTCGTAGCGAGAGTAAAGGCGCATATGGCAAGATATGACAGACTTGTCGGTTCCTCGCAAAAGACAAACGATATCGTGGAGATTCGGGGAATACGTATCGATAAGACAGCGAGAAGAGTTTATATAGACAATGAGGAGAAGACTTTTACTACGAAGGAATTCGATTTGTTGACTTTCCTGGCGGAGAATCCTAACCACGTGTTTACCAAGGAAGAGCTGTTCCGTGAAATATGGGATATGGATTCCATCGGCGATATTGCTACGGTAACCGTTCACATTAAGAAGATTCGTGAGAAGATTGAATTTGATACGGCGAAACCTCAATATATAGAAACGATTTGGGGAGTAGGATACCGGTTTAAAGTGTAATATTCCTGTTTTGGTTTGCGGTATATTAGTTTTACAAAAAATATTAAAATAATCCCTGCGGGCAAACAGCATGATTAACGGCTGATTGCTGCGGGGATTTTTTTGTATGATAAAGCTTTACCAATTTGTAATTATAAAACAGGAGTCTTGCCAAAGTAACACGCATCGTATAAGGCATGACCTTTTTCTGTATCCATGGATGCCGGAGACATCTGTGTTGCCATAGCCGCAATGGAACGGCAGGCCCATTCCGGAACCCTTTTAAAATACGCTTTTTCCGGTATTCCCATTTCTGCAAAGGAGTTTTCCAAAGAGAGCTCTTTTCTCAGATAAAGCAAATGATTTGCGAGAGACTGTGAGAGTTCTTTTTCATTTCCCGCATATCCCAAACGTTTTGCTAAAATAGCATAATTAGGATGTGGACCGCACAATGCCATAGTGTATGGAAGCATGAGACCGCATACGCTGCCGTGGGACTTTCCAAAAGCGGGACCCGGATGATCATAAGAGTGAGCAAGGCCGGTGCAGGAATTGGTAATGGCAGTGCCGGCCATAGCAGAGGCAATGTGTATTTTCTCTCTGGCAAAAGCCTGAAGTGCCCGGTCGGTGCAGCCGCTTAATGATTCCGTTAAATGTTCTAAGATATCCAGAGCGGCTTCCAAAGCCATAGCCTGTGTCATAATAGAGGCATTTTTGGCTGTGCTCGCTTCAATGGCATGAGTCAGGGCATCCATAGCAGTAGCAATACGGATAGAGTCCGGAAGGGAATCCGTTAAGTCAGCATCTAGTATAGCATAGTGGGGAATGAGATGATTGTCTAACAGCAATTGCTTGGTCTGTGTTTCAGGGTCTATAAAAACAGCAACAGAAGTTGCCTCGGAGCCCGTTCCGCTTGTGGTAGGTACGGACACGTGAATTGCTTTATGACCGAGCTTGGGCAGAGTAAAGGGAATCAGAGCATCCTCGAACTTCATGTGAGGATTTTCATAGAAAAGATGAATTGCTTTAGCAGTATCCAGTACGCTGCCGCCGCCGACTGCAAGAATCATATCCGGTTCAAAAGCTCGTACCTCATCCATACAAGAAAAGATATCTTCTATGTAAGGCTCATTTCTAATCTGTGCAAGGTAACAAATCTGGGCACCGGATTTTTCTGCAAGATTTTCTATTGTCTCCTGTAATGCATTGTTATAGCTTTTGCCACCGCGTATAATACCGATTCTCTTTTTCCCCAAAGAGGCAAAAAAGGAAATGGAACCCCGCCCGCTGACGAATCTTGGTGTTATGAATATGGAATAAGGCTGCTGCATGATAAATCTCCTTTCATAAATGAATGCCTGAAAAATACTTAATATATACTTATCTAATATCGTTCTCTATATCATACCAACCATTACAAATGTCGTCAATATGAGAAAATGTAATAAAAAGAACTATATATAATTATGCATTAATAACAAAAATAGTAAATGTGGTTAAATATAATTGACTATATTGCACACAGATGTTATTCTATCGGCATAGGAATTACAAAAGTAACAATATATTACAAATGTAACGTCATGGCTTGCAAAGGAGATTGATATGGCAAATGTAACACAAAGAATGAACCACATATTACAACCGGACGGAAAGACCTTCATTATGGCGATGGACCATGGAGCGAATTTCAATGTTCTTCCGGCAATGAAGGATCCAAAGAGTTTAATACGCGATATTGCAATGGCAGGAGCGGATGCTTTTTTATCCACCGTAGGAATGGCGGATAAGTTCGCAGATTCTTTTCTTGGCAAAGGAATTATTTTAAGAATAGACGGAGGTGTTTCTTATCTGGGAGATCGCTCCAAACCCATGCAGATAGTAGCTACTGCTGAGGATGCGCTACGGCTTGGAGCAGATTCTGTTATTACAATGGGATTTCCCGGCTCTCAATTTGAAAATGAGGTGTTAAGCAACCTTTCAAGAGTCGTGATGGATTGCCACAAATGGGGAATTCCCGTAACTGCGGAGACATTGCCTCGGGGCTTTGAAAAAGCAGAGGATTCAAGAACACCGGAAAATATTACGTTCGCATGCAGGCAGGGCGTGGAGCTCGGAGCGGATATTATTAAGACGGAATATACGGGAGATCAGAACAGCTTCCATGAACTGGTGGAAAGTGTATATGCCCCGGTGGTCATCTTAGGCGGAGCAAAGAAGGTTCCGGAGAAACAGCTTCTTCAGGAGATCAAAGATGCATTGGATGCAGGAGCGGCCGGAATTGCAATGGGAAGAAATATATGGGGACATGAGACCCCCGCCAAATATGCATCGGCTATTGCCAAGCTGATTCATGAGGGCTGCAGCGTAGACTCGGCATTAAAAGAAATACATTCTAAAACCATATAAAGGAGTGAGACTTAAGTGAGTACATATAAGGTATGTGTCCTGACGGATACAAAGAAAATGGAAGTAAAGGATGTGGAGAAGAGAGAACCGGACAAAAAGCAAGTGTTGGTGAAGGTAGACTCTTGTGCTATCTGTACGTTAGAGCAGAGATTTTATACAGGTGTTATGAACCGTTATCCTTTCGCCGGCGGACATGAGGTCTCCGGTATCGTGGAAGCGGCAGGAGAGGGCGTTAAGAATGTAAAGGCAGGAGATAAGGTGAGTATCCGCCTGCTGACCTCATGCGGAGAGTGTTATTACTGCCGCAGTGGTCATGAGAATCAGTGTGTTGTCTCTTTTATTGCGGAAACACATAAAGGAATTGCCGGACCGGGCGGGATGGCGGAATATATGATGGTAGATGCAAAAAATGTATATAAGATGGCGGATAATATCAATCTGGAACATGCGGCATTGACAGAGCCCCTTGCCTGCTGCGTACATAGTATACAAAACGGAGATATCCAGTTGGGCGATGATGTTGTGGTAATAGGAGTCGGCATCATGGGAGCACTTCATATTCAGCTTGCAAAAATAAAAGGTGCACGTGTCATTGCATGTGAAGTGGATGAGGCAAGGCTTGCAGTGGCCAAGAAAATGGGAGCAGACATTACGATTAACTCAAAAGAGGAAGACGTTGTTGCCAAAGTAAAGGAGCTTACGGAAGGGAGGGGTGCAGATGTGGTCTTCTGTACGGTAGCTATTCCGGCAATTGGAAAGCAATCGGTGGAGATGACGGGAAAAGTAGGAAAGACTATATTTTATTCTTCTTTTCACCCGGATAATCCGATTGAAATCAGCCCGAATAAAATCCATTCCACGGAGCAGATTATTACAGGATCGGTTAATCCTCAGACAAAAGATTTCCTTATAGCAACGAAGCTTCTCTCGGGTGGAATAGTAGACGTATCGGAGCTGATTTCTGATAGGGTACCCTTTGACAGGATGGAAGAGGCATTTGAGAAGGCAGTGGATCCTTCCACATATCGTATCGTAGTAAAATGCAGTCAAAAAAGTTGCTAAATCCTGACGAATTGCTTAAAATGTACCTAAGTATGAAATTTCATGGCAAGGTAGGTACAGAATATGCAGAAAACCAATATAACGGAAGCGATGATAAATGAATATACAAAGATTGCGTATTACTATCATAAGGCGGGATTTACTCAGGAAGAAATCGCAAATAAGATGAATATGTCCAGACAGCGGGTGAACCGTATTCTGGCGGAATGCATTGAACTTGGCATTGTACAGATACACGTAGTTAATATAAATGAAAACTATATGGATATAGAAGCAAGCCTGGAGAAGAAGTTTAACTTAAAGGGCGCCTGCGTCATTAATAATCTGATTAAAGAAAATATTTATGTGGATTTGGGAATGGCAGCAGGAAGATATATTGGCAAGTTTATTAATGACGGGGATACGGTAGGCTTTTCCAGAGGGCGCGCCACCGCAGCCATGGTAGATCATATGCCATTGCTTAGGAGGGAAAACCTTACAGTAACTCAGCTTTTAGGTAGTGCTAATCATGATAGGGAGCATGTTGCCGTAGACGATATCGTACATAATTTTGCGGTAAAGCTACAGGCAAAACCAGTAATGCTATATGCACCAGTTATTGTTCAAAGCAGTGAATTGCAGAATTCCATTATAAAAGAGCCATTTTTTCAGGAAGCGTACGATACGGTAAAAAACTGTAACGTTGCCATCGTGGGAGTTGGAACAGCAAGCGGCCAGATAGAGCATCTTTTACCCTTGAATTCTGTGCAGGAGACGGAAACCGATAAGGAGCAAATGCAGCGTGCAGTGGGAGAAGTTAGTACACACTTCTTCGATGCGGAAGGGATGCCTGTTATACCCTCCTATCGTCGCCGTATCATTGCAATTTCACTGGAGGACTATTTAAATATACCGATTAGAATTGGAATTGCAGGATTACCGGAAAAGGCGGATGCTATTTATGCAGCGCTGAAAGGCGGATACATCAACGTATTAGTTACAGATCTGGAGACTGCAAAAATACTGAAACAGAAATAGTAGTCGTGGAAGATACTGATATCGGAGACCCCTTTGTCAATGCTATCTCCATGACGAGTTTACAGGAAAGGAGAAGGTATAACAAAGGGGTTTTATTTGTTACACCATAATATGCTTATGTCAGACAATAATCAAGGAGGATCAATCGGGTTACTAGCATGTGTTACTATGATTGCAGGAGGTATGATCGGAAGCGCCATTTTTTCGCTTTCAGGACTTACCATTTTTCTGGCAGGACCATCGGCCATTCTGTCATGGATCATAGCGGCAGCCATTATGTTAATTTACGGACTTGTAGTAGCTGAACTGTCCACTATTTTCCCGAAATCAGGAGGTGTATTCGTTTTCCCGTCTAAGGCGCTTGGAAAAACTGAAAAGACAGGAAAGCTTTGGGGCTGGATATCCACATGGGGATATATTAACGCCAACATCGTAGCGATAGCTTTTGCTGCAATATATGTGGCAACCTATCTTGGAGTCGGCTTCCCGATTTTTGCTAATTTACAAATACCGCTTGCTATAGGCGCTATTGCATTTTGCTTTATTTTAAACACAATCAAATTCGCTGTAACGGGACGGCTCAACAATATTCTCGTAGGTGTGCTTATCCTCACTATGCTTATTTTTATCTGTGTGGGTATTTTCGGAGGAAGCTGGGATTCTTCTCTGCTTGTTCCATTTTTTTCACAGGGAGCGTCCGGAACCACCGGTTTCCTGTCGGTAGTTCCTACCGCGATGGTCGGGTACGGCTCCATCGTTGCTATTGCATTTATGGTTTCTGAAGTAAAGAATCCGAACAAAAATGTTCCTAAATCGATACTAATCGCTATGGGCATCGTTGTATCCTTATATACCCTGATTATTCTTGCAACCGTTGGATTGATTACAGCAGGCTTTTTGGCTGAAAATCCGGGAATGCGCTTCATTCCACTTTATGCGGCAAGCTTTACCAAGCTGACAGCTTATCCGTGGATTGCTAAAGTTATTTCCATATCGGCAGTATTGGCGCTCCTTACCACGATGCTCGTTGTTATTGCTCTCACATCAAGAGCTATTGCGGCGACGGCAGGAGGCGGTCTTTTACCGGAGATACTGGGAAGAAACGGGAAAACAGGGACACCTATTTTTGCTACAATCCTTGTATCAGTCATGGGTGCTATCGTAGCGTGCTTCCCTGAATTTACAGCAGAAATTGTTAGTTTGGGCGCGTTGTTTGCGGCCATTACTATAAGCATTAATTGCATATCATTGATTGCAGCGAGAAAGAAAAATACATATGTACCTGGAAAATTCCGCGCACCGGGCGGTAATGCACTTCCTGTAGTTGCCCTTATTATACTTATTATCTGCTATATTCCCGATATCATAGGGGGAGGCTGGGTCCTTTGGGGCTATACCATTGCATGGTATTTACTGGGTCTTATTATCTATAGCTATTATTCAAAGAAAAATAAGAAGGCAGAATGAGACCAGCTATGAAAAGTCAAGCTTAAATTAGCTGGAAATTAAAAATATTTTTTCGTGGTAAAAAAGGGTAACTTTAATAAAGCTCCCGGGTGGGTGCATTTTTTCAAATCTATCGATATTGGTA
>JAAYNW010000017.1 GCA_012520655.1 Clostridiales bacterium
ACTACGATGCCATCGCTGATGAGATTTTCCGGCTCCGTGACCAGAAAGAACAATCAGAGCTTGACAGCCACCACCGGGAAGAAGCCATGAACCGGATCAAGGAGCTGCAGGACTTCATCGCCGGGCAGGAAACCGATATCACAGAGTTTGATGAGGCTCTGGTCAAAAAGCTCATTGAGAAGATTACGGTTTTCGAAGACCACTTCACCATCGACTTCAAGTCCGGAGTCACCATTGAAATCAAAGCATAAGAAAGGCTCCTCGCTGCCGATGTATTTGTCGGTAGTGAGGAGCCTTATCCTGTTTTACTTATAATAACTTCTCTACGTCCTTTGCCTTCAGCACTTTTCCCACCGAGACAATTTTGTCATCAATCATGAGTGCAGGCATACTCATAATACCGTAGCCCATAATTTTCTCCATAGCTGTAATGTACTCCACCTCGGCGTCAATTCCTTTTTTCTCAACCGCTTCCTTTGTTGCCTTGAGGAGCGCTTCGCAGCTCCTGCATCCTCCGCCTAATACTTTGATGTTCATTTCGTGATCCTCCTTCAGATGAACAGATTTTGAAATACATTAAAGCCGTATCCGACAATGATGATACCCACTGTGCAGATGGCTATAAATGTCGCTAAGAGTTTTGGCTTGATAGCCTTTTTCAGCATTATGAGGGACGGAAGGCTGAGCGTGGTAACCGCCATCATAAAGCTGAGAATCGTACCGAGCAATGCTCCCTTTGCCAAAAGTGCCTCGGCAATCGGAATCGTGCCGAAAATGTCTGCGTACATGGGTATGCCGACAAGCGTGGCGAGTATCACACCGAACGGATTATTGCTGCCGAGAACGGTTTCCACCCAGCCTTCGGGAATCCAGTTATGGATCACCGCGCCGATAGCCACACCGACAAGGATATAAGGGAACACTTTCTTAAAGGTGGATGCAACCTGATCTCTGGAATAAATCAGCCGGTCTTTGACAGTGAGATTCGGAGACTCGATATCCACATTGCTGTTGTTCTTGCGGATAAAATCAGCAATCTGATCTTCCATGTGCAGGTGTTCTATCAAAGTGCCGCCAATGACGGCGATGACAAGCCCCAGCACCACGTACGCCACGGCAATCTTCACGCCAAAGATACTGACGAGAAGCACAAGACTTCCCAAGTCCACCATCGGTGATGAAATCAGGAAGGAAAATGTCACGCCAAGCGGAAGCCCCGCACTCGTAAAGCCCATAAAAATCGGAATGGACGAGCAGGAACAGAATGGCGTTACCGTCCCAAGCAAGGCACCGATAATATTCGCTCCGATCCCGTGGAATCTTCCCATGATCTTCCGACTGCGCTCCGGAGGGAAGAAACTCTGGATATAGGAAATCAGGAAGATCAACACACAAAGCAATACTGTTATTTTAATTGTGTCATAGATGAAGAACTGTATGCTGCCGCCGACCCGACTATTCACATCGAGTCCGACCATGAGCAGCAATTTCCCAATTATGGTATTCAGCCACTTCATCCCAAGTATTTGATCCTGAATAAAAGTCCACATTATGCAAACCTCACTTTCGTTTTATTTGCTATCCGCACAAGCATCAGCATGACCGGAACCTCCGTCAGAACGCCTACAGTGGTAGCGAGCGCTGCAGGGCTTGTTGTTCCGAAAAGCGCAATAGCCACAGCCACCGCGAGTTCAAAGAAATTCGATGCACCGATCATTCCAGCAGGAGCCGCAATATCATGTGGTAATTTAAGTAACTTGCTTGCTCCGTAAGCGATAAAGAAGATCAGAAACGTCTGAATGGTTAGCGGGATCGCTATCAGCACAATATGAAGCGGATTAGACAGAATCACCTCTGCCTGTGAACTGAAGATAATAACCAGTGTCAACAGCAGACCTATCGTTGTGGCATTGTCGAACTTGTGGATAAATGTGCTCTCAAAATAATCCGCGCCTCTTTGTTTCGTGACCGTTATCCTCGTAAGGATGCCGCCCACAAGCGGAATCACTACAAACAGAAAGATGCTGACGAATAGAGTGCTGTATGGAACCACCACATTGGAAACGCCTAAAAGGAATTTTACGATTGGAACAAAAGCCACAAGGATGATGAGGTCATTTGTCGCCACCTGTACGACCGTATAAGCAGGATTTCCTTTTGTAAGCGTACTCCACACAAACACCATCGCCGTACACGGAGCAGCTCCTAAAAGCACAGCTCCGGCAAGGTACTCCGTTGCCAATCCCGGAGATATGAAGGTCTTGAATACGACAAACAAAAACAGATAAGCAATTCCGTACATAGTGAACGGCTTGATCAGCCAGTTCGTAACCCATGTGACCAGAAGTCCCTTCGGATTCTTTCCAATCTGTTTTATGCTCTGAAAATCCACTTTCATCATCATAGGGTAGATCATGACCCAGATGAGAACAGCGATAGGAATCGAAATGCCGGAGATCTGAAATTGACCGAGCGTATCAGGAATAGCCGGGATAAAGTGCCCAATCAGTACTCCTATGGCCATGCAGAGCAGTACCCACACAGAAAGATAACGCTGAAATGTATTTATGCCTTTGCTTTTATTGCTCATAACTTCGCCTCCGTTAGTTTGATACATTGAAATATATCTATGTTTAAGGGCTTTATATAGGCAATCCCAAAGGACTGCCTATAAATGATAGATACTGATTATTTCTTATCCTTACATCCGCAGGATACGCTCTCGTCTGTTTCACAGTCACATCTTGCATAGGAACCGATCATTTCTCGGAATTCCTGCACGCCTTTAGCGGAGATGGAGTAATGCATCCATTTTCCCTCTTTGTAGTAATCAACAAGACCGCTGTCTGCGAGGATCTTCATGTGATGAGAAAGAGTCGGCTGCGTTATATTCAGTTCCTCCAGCAGATCACATCCGCACTTCTCCCCATGCTGGAGAGCAAGCATGATCGCAAGGCGGTTCTCATCCGTGAGCGCCTTTATTTTTTTGACGTCTTCTCTGAATCCCATGACTTTCACCTCCGAGAGATGTACATATTATATCACATACATTTACAGTTGTCAATGTGTGAATATAATATTGTTTCAAAAAGCTCCCCGCCTCTGATGGGAGTGTGGGAGCCTTTTTCCGACATCTATCTTACAGCCACAACTCCCCGACATCTAACTCGGCAACTCAACATAGTGACATCTATCGTGGCAACTCAACTCTCACACTTTTTGAGCTAATTTGCCCTTCGATAAGTTACCGAGAAGCATTTGGTCTGCCCGATGTTAAATTCCTCCGATTGTCCGAAAACCGCAATATCACTGGGCTTTCGCGGCTATTTTCCTTCGACTCTTGACATCAATACTACCGTCTCCACATGCACCGTCTGCCCAAACTGATCCACAGCTCGTAGCTTGGTGATCTCATACCCTCCGGCACACAGCACTTTTAGGTCCCTTGCCAGCGTGGCGGAGTCGCAGCTCACGTACACAATGCGTTTCGGCTGCATCTTGAGCATCGTGTCGAGGCAGGCTTCATCGCAGCCTTTTCTGGGAGGATCTACTACGATGACATCCGCATGGATACCTTCCTTTTTATACTTCTCAGGAAGCACCTCCTCCGCCTTTCCTACGAAGAATTCCGCATTTCCGATTTCATTTATCTCTGCATTCTTTCTCGCATCTTCAATTGCCTGCGGCACGATTTCCACACCGTAGACTTGTCTGGCCTTGCTGGCAAGAAACAATGAAATCGTTCCGATACCGCAGTACAAATCCCATACTGTCTCCTGACCGGTAAGTCCCGCATACTCCAGAGCCAGACTGTAAAGTTTTTCCGTTTGGATGGGATTTACCTGATAAAACGAAAGAGGAGAAATCTGAAAAGAAATCTCCTTATCCGTCAGAGAAAAATCAGAAGTATTCCTTACGCGGATTGTATCGGTTATCGTATCCTTTCCCCATATGGTGCGCACTTCCTTTCCCATGATCACGTTGGTACGCTCCGTATTGACGTTTAGTGACACACTTGTCATTCCCGGTATTCGGGTCAATGAATCGATTAATTTATCCTGGCACGGAAGGGGCTTCTTTGTATTGACCACAAGACATACCATAATTTCTCCGCTAGTAAATCCTTTGCGAGTCAAAATATGTCTTATAAGTCCCTCGCCCGTTTTCTCATCATAAGCCGTTATACCGTTTTCCTTCATATATCCGAGAACCGTCTCCAATATTATCCTATTATCATTCACACCGAGGGCACAATCGGTATTGGCAATTATATCATGGGTTCTTCCCGCATAAAATCCCGTAATTAAATTTCCTTCCTTATCCGTCCCAACAGGGAACTGTGCTTTGTTACGGTAATAGTACGGAACATCCATGCCGACAATCGACTCCGTTACACGGTCCACAAACTCCTTCTCAAAACCACCGATTCTGATAAGGTTATTCCGCACTTTGTTCTGCTTATATTCAAGCTGCGCCTCATAGCTCATAGCCTGGAGCTGGCAGCCTCCGCATTGTCTATAATATTTACAGGGCGGTTCCACACGGACTGAAGAAGGCGTAAGTACCTTCTCTAATTTTGCATATGCATAATTTTTATTCGCTTTCATGATCTTACAGGTCACAACATCTCCGATAACCGCGTCCTTTATAAAAAGGGTATAGCCGCCAACCCTACCTATACCCTCTCCGCCGATGCCCATATCTTCAATTGTCACAGTAAGAATGTCATTTTTCTTATATTCCATTCCTCATATCCAACTTTCCTATTCCATTTTGGTTCCTCTTAAATTGGATTCAAACAACCGGTTATAGCCCAGCCAGCCGGTTTCCGCAGTGCCGTTCAGTATCTCGGTAAAAGTCTGCATCTTGGCATCCGTATTGTCTGCAAAGTTCAAAGCAACCGCTTCTATAATTGCAGGTTTCTTCGGAGAACCGAATTCGTACTCTCCGTGGTGGGACAGAATGCAATGCTTTAATTCTCCCGCAAGAATCGGCGGGAAGCCTTCTATTTTCTTTATTTTCTCTCCTACCATTTCCGTCCCGATAACGATATGCCCGAGAAATTGTCCCTCCTCGGTATAATCGTTCTCCGGAAAAAGCGATAATTCCTTAATTTTCCCAATATCATGGCATATAGCCGCACTGATGAGCAAATCCTTTTTTAAAAGAGGATATGCCTTGCAATAATAATCACACAGCTTCGTCACGCTGAGAGTATGCTCGAGCAGTCCCCCTACAAAGCCGTGATGTACTGTTTTAGCGGCCGAGGACTGCTTGAAAGCTTTAATAAAAACTGTATCATCTACAAAAAAGGATTCCATCAGTCTTTTTAAATAATTATTCTCAATCGCATTTATGTAGTTCAAAA
This sequence comes from Clostridiales bacterium, assembly GCA_012520655.1. GTDB lineage: Bacteria > Bacillota > Clostridia > Lachnospirales > Lachnospiraceae > Kineothrix. Next base: position 5,369 of record JAAYNW010000017.1, read on the forward strand.
GTTCCGCGTACATTTCTTCAATATTTTTACTGCTTACCGGAAGATAATCCGCGGGATCGAATTCACCCTCCCGGCATTTCCTGATACGTTTTACATTGATCTGAAGAGAGCTTTGGAAGGTGGTTACATCCCCATACACTTCAATATAATCCAAGGAATCGAATTCACCGATTCCCGGATTGTTAGGATCCCATACCTTTGCATCTACCGTACCCGTCTTATCCTGTAATATCAAATTATCATAAGACTTTCCGTTCTTCGTAATCGCCGACTGCTTATGCTTGCACAAATAAATGTCGAATACTCTATCTCCGTCACTGTAATCTTTAATATATTTCATCTGCTTCCCTTTCTATTCCCAGTTTCATATAATCTCTGCATTGCTGTTGTTCCCCCCCGGTATCCGCATTCACGAAGCGTCTTTTATTTCAGCTTCCCTAACGTTACGTTCACTTCCATCTGGAGATACTCTTCCGGCCCCTGTCGCATCAGAGTGATGGCAACGCTTTCGTCAGGAAGGAGCTCGATCATAGTTCCTACGAGATCGCCGTATGTCTTAATCTCCTTATCTCCGATTGCCGTAATAATATCACCGCTTTGTATTCCTGCAGCCATTGCCGGAGAATCCATCTCTATTTCCGTAATATAAGCTCCGTACGGCACGCCAAGTCTTTCATTCGCATCAATCGTTACATCTGTGCCGTAGGTTCCGAGATATGCCTGCTCTTTTTCATTGCTCATTTTTTCTATTTTTCTGCGCAACTCGGTAATCCCGATTGCCGACACGAGGTTCTTCATATCTTCGCTGTTATGTGTATTGTCGATAATGCCGAGCACCTGTCCGCTCAAGTTCACAAGTACCCCGGAGGCATCCTGACTTCCGTAGATATCCGTCGTCAGTATCTTATAATAAGAATCCATCATATTAAGCGTCGTATTATTGGAAGTAATAATTCCATAACAAATGGAATCGCTCGTTCCGAGCGGACTCCCAACGGCAATTACCGGCCTTCCTATGATTGCATTATTGCTGGAGCTGCCTGTTAGATTGGCCGGGACAATCCCCTCAAGCGTCTCTTTTGACACATCGCTCTCCGCCACGGAAATAACCGCAAGCTTCGTATTGTTATCCTGCTGCTTCAGCTGTGCCTGCACCTGCTCACCGCTGCTGAAAGTGACCATAATTGTCTCCGCACCCTTTAGCTTCTCGTAATTTACAAGAATAAAGATTTCTTTCCCCTGATTCGCAACGACAATACCCGATGTTTGATCTTTGCTCTCATAAGGGTCGTTAAACCAGTCTAAATTGGACACGGAGCCGGTAACGGTAACCACTGATTTGGCCGCTTCTTTCGCCACATCTGCCAAGCCGTTATACATAGCGGAATAATCATCACTGCTCAAGTTTATATTATCCAGAACCTGAGCAATCTGCTCGTCCTGAAGTTCTATTTCCGTTTGCTGCTCCGCTTGTGTCATCTCCGAATCATCCACAATCATATCCTCGGGAAGCATCTCTTCCGTTTCCGCAGGAAATTCAATCGGCGCCGGTTCTTCTTCCGGGTACAACCAGTTGCTGAGCACCGGTTCTAAAATCAAAAATGTAAGGCATGCAACCAACGCAAAAATAACCGCCATTGCTGCCGTAATTATCGTTCTCCTAAGAAGCTTTTTTTTGTCTATAGGCCTTTGTTTTATCTTCTCTGTTATAAAATCGGAATCCGGCTTCTTCATGCCGTTTTCCTGACCCGTTTCCTTGCTTTGTTCCATATCTACCGTAATGTCCTTCCGTTTACATATGCAGAATATTATGACATTCTTAAGTATATCTTGTTTTTACTTTAAAGTAAATATGATTAGAGTGTCAAAAGTCCTTTCTGACATTCAATCGTAAATAAATCTTGATAAACTGTTCCTTCCCCTAATAGTAATTTTTTTTTCTATATGATATACTAAATAAAAAATATTATTAATTAATCAATATTATTAAATAGAATAAAAGAGAAAAGGATCCTATGAACGAAAAAGTATTACGTACATTAGAATATAACAAAATAATAGACATGCTGACGGAAAAGGCCACCTCAGATTTAGGTCGTAATTTATGCCGTAGTTTAAAACCGTTTACCAACCTGGATACGATTAACGATGCACAGAGACAGACTTCGGATGCCTTGTCCCGCTTATTTAAGAAGGGCTCTACTTCCTTCGGCGGCAATAAGGACTTGGGTTATACCTTAAAGTCACTTGAAATCGGAAGTACTTTGTCCGCGTCAGAATTATTAAAAATTGCCGGACTTCTGGAAAATGTCAACCGTATTAAGGCATACGGAAGAAATGACCGGGATGATAATTTTAGGGACTCTTTAGATGAGCTATTTGAAGGCTTGGAACCGCTGACTCCTCTTGCAAATGAAATACGCCGTTGTATTCTATCGGAAGAAGAGATTAGCGACGATGCAAGTTCCACTTTAAAGCATATTCGCAGAAGCATGATGCTTACAGGCGACAAGATTCACACTCAGCTTAACTCTATGGTAAACGGTTCTTACCGGACTTATCTTCAGGATGCAGTAATCACGATGCGTAACAACCGTTATTGTATTCCTGTCAAGGTGGAACATAAAGGGCAGGTTCCCGGTATGATCCACGATCAGTCCTCTACAGGCTCTACTCTATTTATCGAGCCTGCCGCTATTGTAAATTTGAACAATCAGCTAAAGGAACTGGAACTTAAAGAACAGGAAGAAATTGAAGTTATTCTGGCAAACCTGAGTGTTCAGGCTTCCGAACATATCGATGCTCTTGCACAAAATCAACAAATCATGACGACACTGGACTTTATCTTTGCCAAGGCATCTCTTGCTATGGAACAGAATGCTACGACTCCTTCATTCAATAACGACCGTTATATTAATATTCGTAAGGGGCGGCACCCGCTTCTCGATAAGGAGAAAGTCGTTCCAATCGATATTTATCTCGGCAAAGATTTTGATCTTCTTATCATTACGGGACCGAACACCGGCGGCAAGACCGTTTCTCTTAAAACCGTAGGTCTTTTTACCTTAATGGGGCAAGCAGGACTCCATATCCCCGCTTTGGATCGCTCGGAGCTTTCAATTTTTACCGAGGTTTATGCAGACATCGGGGACGAACAGAGTATTGAACAGAATCTGAGTACCTTTTCCTCTCATATGACGAGCATCGTATCAATACTGAAGAACGCGGATGCCGATTCTCTCTGCCTGTTCGATGAGTTGGGAGCAGGGACGGATCCTACCGAAGGGGCTGCTCTTGCCATTGCCATACTGGATCACCTCCATAAGAGAGGTATTCGGACTATGGCTACTACCCATTATAGCGAGATAAAAGTATACGCTCTTTCCACCGATCATGTTGAAAATGCCTGCTGCGAATTCGATATCAATACTCTGCAGCCCACATACCGTTTATTAATCGGTATTCCCGGCAAAAGCAATGCCTTTGCTATTTCTTCCAAGCTGGGGCTTCCCGAATATATCATTGAAGCAGCCAGAGAGCAAATCAGTCAGGAAAATGAAAGCTTCGAAGATTTGATCTCCAGTCTGGAGAACAACCGTATTACAATAGAAAAGGAACGTCTTGAGATTGCTTCTTACAAGGAAGAAATAAAGAGCCTGAAGGAACAGTTAAAGTCCAAGCAGGAGAAAATTGACCAAACAAGAGAAAAGATTCTGCGCGATGCCAACGAGCGTGCAAGGAACATTTTGCAGGAAGCAAAGGATGTTGCCGATGAAACCATCCGAGTCTTTCAGAAAGCCGGTCCGGGTGCTTCCATGAAAGATCTGGAGAAATCCCGTGAGAAGGTACGGGACAAAATCTCCGAAAAGAATGAGAAGCTTAGTTTAAAGTCGGTTCAAACACAAAAAAAACAGCTGAAGCCCGAGCATTTGAAGTTGGGAGACAGTGTAAAGATTCTTTCTATGGGCTTAAAAGGAACGGTAAGCTCTCTGCCCGACCACAAGGGAAACCTTTTTGTGCAATGCGGTATTATGCGTTCACAAGTAAATATTAAGGATCTGGCAATAATTGACGACGAACCCATATCCGTATCTTCTTTGCAGCGTTCCGGGGGCAGCAAGATAAAAATGTCCAAGTCCTACCATATCTCAACGGAAATCAATCTTCTTGGCAAGACGGTAGATGAAGCGCTGGCAGAACTGGACAAATATCTGGATGATGCTTACCTGGCTCATCTTCCAAGCGTGCGCATTGTACACGGCAAGGGAACAGGTGCACTGAGAAGTGCCGTTCAGAAGCATCTTAAGAAGACAAAATATGTAGAATCTTACCGCCTGGGCGAATTCGGAGAAGGCGATGCAGGCGTTACCATTGCAACTTTTAAATCATAGACTTATCAGTAAAATACCGGGAGGGTGATTACGATGGTTAATAAACAGAAAATATTAATTGTAGATGATGATAATAATATTGCGGAGTTAATTGCACTGTATCTTACGAAGGAATGTTTCGAGACGATGATCGTGAACGACGGCGAATCCGCAATTACGGCTGTGGATACCTTCAGTCCGAACCTAATCCTCCTCGACTTAATGCTTCCGGGCATTGACGGTTATCAGGTATGCCGTGAAGTGCGTGCAAAATCTTCTATTCCGATTATTATGCTTTCGGCCAAAGGCGAGATTTTCGACAAGGTTTTAGGGTTAGAACTGGGAGCCGACGATTATATGGAAAAACCTTTTGACTCCAAGGAGTTAGTCGCGAGAGCCAAGGCGGTTCTCCGCCGTTACAAGCCTATGACAGCCATTCCCGAGGCCTCTAATGTAAAGAGCGTAGAATATCCCAACCTCATTATCAATCAAACCAATTATTCCGTTATCTATAATGGAAAAACTGTAGATATGCCGCCGAAGGAATTAGAGCTTCTATATTTCCTCGCTTCTTCCCCTAACCACGTTTTTACGAGAGAGCAGCTATTGGATCAGATTTGGGGCTACGAATACATCGGCGATACGCGGACTGTAGATGTGCACATCAAGAGATTGCGCGAAAAAATTAAAGATCACGACACATGGCGCATCGCCACCATATGGGGAATTGGTTACAAATTCGAAGTCAAAATATGATAAATTATTTTTGCGGATAGATGGTTGCGTATATATAATTGGATATGAATTTATGTGTTTCATAATTATCTGTCTTTACAGAATTCGAAAGGATAACAGTTGTTTATATGAGAAAGACTCTCTACTTGAAATTCATATTGGGGTATATTATCTTCGGCTTTTTCGGATTTATCGTGGTCGCCACTTTTGTCTCCAGCATGACACTTGAACATATAAAGCGCGAAAAAGCGGATTCTCTCTATAAAGAAGCTACTTTAATCGCAAACACCTATGCGTCGGACTTGTATAACAGTGAGACTTCTCTCGATACGGTGAAGAGACAGCTGGATGCTCTCGACACTTATCTGTCTGCCACTATTTGGATCATCAATCCCTCCGGCCGTATGATTCTTGATTCTTCAGCACCCGTGGATTTAGTAAATGAAACAGTCGTTGAGGACTTCGATCCAACTATAACATCGGCTTCCTACTATACCGTCGGCACCTTTTTCGATACCTTTGATAACGAGATGCTGAGCGTATTCGCTCCGATTACTTCCAGCTTCAAGGTAAAAGGTTATGTCGTCATCCATATGCCCATGAGCGCCATTCAGGCTTCCAGTGACAGCCTGCTAAATATTTCATATATTATGCTCGTTATTTTATTTCTGCTGTCGCTTATTATTTTGATTTTTTTCACGGAAATGGTATATTTGCCGCTCCGTAAGATTACCGAAGCAACCGAACAGTATGCCAGCGGCAATATGCACTATGAATTTCAGGTGGACAGCGAAGATGAGATCGGCTATCTCGCCGCCACGCTTTCCTATATGGCAAGCGAAATCGCCCGTGCAGAGGATGACCAGAAGAAATTCGTTGCAAACGTATCTCACGATTTCCGTTCGCCGCTGACTTCAATCAAAGGCTATCTCGAGGCGATGTTGGATGGAACTATTCCTCCCGAGATGCACGAAAAATATTTAAATATTGTTTTAAACGAAACAGATAGGCTGCACAAGCTCACTAACGGCCTTCTCGCTTTAAATAATCTGAATACGAAAGGTATGCTGTTAGATAAAACCAATTTTGATTTGAACGGCATTATCCGCAATACGGCGGCTTCCTTCGAAGGAACTTGCCGCAGCAAGACAATTGCCATCGAGCTCGTACTCACGGGGGATACAATGTATGTTCATGCGGATATGGGCAAGATTCAGCAGGTGCTCTATAATCTGCTGGATAACGCTATAAAATTCAGTCACCATGATTCCGTTATCAAAATTGAGACCAATGTAAAAAACAATAAGGTATTTGTCTCCGTAAAGGACAGCGGCATCGGTATTCCGAAAGAAGATTTGAAATTAATATGGGACCGATTCTATAAATCGGATTCCTCCAGAGGAAAAGATAAAAAAGGTACCGGACTCGGACTTTCCATAACAAAAGAAATTATTCACGCCCACGGCGAACATATTAATGTCATCAGCACACAGGGCGTCGGTTCCGAATTCATCTTTTCGCTCGAAAAATCGGATGTGGATGATGAAGATTAACAGGCTTCCCGGACATTAGTCCTTCCAATGAAGCCTGTGAAGCTCCCCTGTCAGCTTCATGCTCTCAAAGTTATTCTGTCTTAATGCTTCATAGAGCACAACAGCTACAGAATTTGCCAGATTCAGCGAGCGTATGTTATCGAGCATCGGAATCCGAATACAGGTTTCTTTATAATCTACCAGAATTTCTTCCGGTATTCCCGCACTTTCCTTTCCGAACATAATATAGTCATTATCTTCAAACCGAACGTCCGTGTACACGTGCTTCGCCTTCGTCGTTGCCATCCATATTCTGGCGTTCGGATTTTTTTCTATAAACTCTTGGAAGTTCATGTATCTTCTTACATCCAGATGCTCCCAGTAATCCATACCCGCACGTTTGATTTCTTTCTCATTTAGCTTAAAGCCAAGCGGTTCTATCAGATGTAGTGTGGCTCCCGTCGCTACGCAAGTACGCCCTATATTCCCCGTATTGGCCGGAATCTCCGGTTGATGCAATACAATATTCATATCTTACGCCCTCCTATATCCTTTATCTTAATATCTTTCCTATTTTACTATAAAACAGACATTTATGAAACCGAATAGTTTCCGGCATATCTTAATTTTCTTTAAAATAAAGGCTTGATAACTGTTTTTTTATTAAAATTCCAGTATACTAAAGTTAATATTTTTTCTATATCCAATTATAAAGGAGGAGTTTATTATGAAGAAACATTTTCTTATAGCCTTATCTCTGCTTTTTACCGGTATATTCAGTATGACCGCTTGCTCCGGCGCCTCCGACTCTGCTGCCGGCACGACATATACAACTGTCGAGAAAGCCGCAGACTCGAGTGCTTCCGTACCTGCTGTCAATGTAACCTCGTTGTCCTCGACCGGCAATACTATTACGGTTAACAGCAACGAGAAAGTCACGGTGGTTCCCGATATTGCCACTGTCGTATATTCTGTCCAAACGGAGGGCAAAGATGCTGCAGGCTGCCAAAGTAAAAATACTCATGATGTAAATAAAGTAATTGAGCAGCTGAAGAGTCTCAGCATTGCCGAGACCTCTATCCAAACTTCCGACTATTATATGTATCCGATATACGATTACAGCAACAACATACAAAAAATCACCGGATATCAGGCCACTACAACCTTGACCGTATCAGATCTTCCAATCGATAATCTGGGAGATATTTTAGCAAAGTCCGTAAGTACAGGAATCAATAATATACAATCCATCACTTATCAGTCCAGCAAATACGATTCTGCCTATCAGGAAGCCTTAAAGCTTGCCGTAAATTCCGCGAAAGCAAAAGCAGAAGCTCTTGCCGAAGCCGGCGGATGTACTCTGGACAAAGTTATAAATATAGTGGAAAACAGCAATTACAGCGAAGTGCGGTATACCGATAACGCTCTCACTTCACGGACGAACTCAGCTGTCATGAAAGAAGAAGCCCTTTCCGATACCGGTTCTAATATCATGCCCGGCGAAATGGACATCGAAGTAAATATAACCGTGGAGTATCTTATTTGGTAACAGAAAGAGCGCCTTGAAACGACCTATACAGACCGGTTCAAAGCGCTCCTTTTACTACCTTTTCTGCTCCTTACGAAGCTTCTCGACAAAATCTTTTAATCTTCCGATGGCAACCTTCAGGTTCTCCAGCGAATACGCATATGAGATGCGTACAAAGCCTTCTCCGCAATCGCCGAATGCCGTACCCGGCACAACAGCCACCTTCTCCTCCTGTAGAAAACGGTTCGCGAATTCTTCACTGGTCATTCCGAATTCCTTAATACAAGGAAATACATAAAATGCACCAAACGGTTCGAAGCATTCCAGTCCCATCTCCTTAAAGCTATGCAGCAGGTAACGTCTTCTCTGATTATATGCCTCTTTCATCTGCTCTACATCGGAATCCCCGTTCTTAAGCGCTTCAATAGCCGCATACTGGCTCGTAGTCGGTGCACACATAATAGCAAATTGATGAATCTTAATCATCTGCTCCATAATTTCTTTGGGACCGCACGCATAGCCGAGTCTCCATCCCGTCATTGCATATGCTTTGGAGAAACCGTTAATCAAAATAGTTCTTTCCTTCATGCCGGGAAGAGAAGCGATGGATACATGCTTTTCCTTATATGTAAGTTCTGCATAGATTTCATCTGAAATAACAAAGAGGTCTTTTTCTATTACTATTTCAGCAATCTTCTCCAGATCCTCCCTTTCCATAATTGCGCCTGTAGGATTGTTAGGAAAAGGAAGAATCAACACCTTCGTCTTCTCCGTAACAGTCTCCAATAGCTCCTTCGCCGTAAGACGGAACTCGTTTTCCGCTTTCAATTCTATGATTACAGGAACTGCATTGGCGAGTATTGCACAAGGCTCATAGGATACGTAGCTGGGCTGCGGTATCAGTACTTCGTCCCCCTCATTGACCATGGCACGAAGTGCAATGTCGATTGCCTCAGAACCGCCCACTGTCACGATTACTTCATCATTATGACGATATTCGATTCCCTGGCTTCTTCTCAGATAATTACATATTTCTATTTTCAGATCCTTTAACCCTGCATTGGAGGTATAAAAGGTACGTCCCTTCTCGAGGGAGTAAATGCCTTCGTCACGTATATGCCAGGGAGTATCAAAATCAGGTTCGCCAACACCAAGAGAGATAGCATCCTGCATTTCGCTCACGACATCAAAAAACTTTCGAATGCCGGAAGGCTTGATGTTTACAACCTTATCAGCTAGCGGATTTCTCATGGTGTAATCTTCTCCCTTTCATCTTCATATTTTTTCGATAAAATAGTACCGTGATCCTTATACTTCTTCAGTATAAAATGAGTTGCCGTACTAAGGACGGTCTCCAGCGTGGAAAGCTTATCGGATACAAATGCAGATACTTCTTTTAATGATTTACCTTCCAGTGTGACGAGCAAATCGAAGCCTCCCGAAATCAGATACACAGAGTTTACTTCCGGATATTTATAAATTCTTTCAGCGATATTATCGAAGCCCTGACCTCTCTGCGGGGTAACGCGCACTTCGATAAGTGCCGTCACTTTTTCAATGGAAGTCTTCTCCCAATCGATCATCGTATGGTATCCGCATATAATACCTTCCTTTTCCATATCTGCCATCTCATTTATGACATCTATTTCCTCTACACCCAGTATAACCGCAAGCTCCTTTACATCTATGCGGCTGTTCTTCTCTATTATCGATAAAATCTTCTCTCTCATACTTCCTCCATTCTTCCCCTTAACGGCAACGTTATTCTTGAATTTCCATAAGCATTATATGGTGTACTTTCCTTTTAAAGTACCTTATATAATTCATCCGACTTGGCCGGCTCCAAAAACCTTCTTTCCTCTTTATTTATGACAATTCTGTCATTGCTGTCCGTAGTCCTCCCGATTATGGCCGCCGGAATCTGCTCCTGTTCCAGTGCATTTACCAAATTATAACCATTATCTGCCGTCATTAAGAGACATCCTCCAGATAAAAGCTCATAAGGATTTATCTCAAAAAACTCGCATACCTCGATTGTCTCCTGCTTTACCGGCAGTTTTTTTAAATCTATTTCCAGTCCAACGCCTGCGCCTTCCGCCATTTCCCAAAGAGCGCCGAATATGCCGCCCTCCGTAACGCCGTGCATGGCACGAACGCCGGACTTAACGGCGGTGGCAGCCTCCGGAACTATAGACAGGAATCTGTCAAGCCCTTTCGCCTCTTCGATTAGACGAACCGGATACCTTGTAAGGAGCTCCGCTTCCTTCCTCTTCGCTATCATGGAGGTTCCTTCCAACCCTATCCATTTGCTCACGACGACATCCTGCCCGGGTTTTATGTTCTTGACAGATACCGTATGACCTTTTTCTGATTTACCTATGCCTGACACAGTTAATAGCGGCGTTATGGCTGACCCGGTTATCTGTATGGTGCTTCCGGCTATCTGAACATTTATCTTGCCGCATTCCTCTTCTACCTGCATCATCATTTCTTTAATAGCAGCTTCTTCAATATTTTCAGGGAAAAACGCGGATATCGTCACTGCTACCGGATCCGCTCCCGATGCCGCCAAATGATTCACGCATGCATGCAGGGCTGACTTAGCTCCTTCTGAGCCACATACCGCCACAGAAGCGGTAGAAGCCGCAATCAGACTATCCTCCTTAAACGATAAAATGGCGCAGTCTTCCCCTATTCCTGCGCCAATCAATACTTCTTCTCTCTTCGTTTTTATCTGTTTGAGGACAGAACGCCTTAAGACGTTCTCCGATATCTTCCCTGTCTTCATTCTTAAGTTCAAACCTCACTTACTCTGCCGGTTGTTCCGCTGCCTCTACGGGAGGCACTTCCACCGGTGCTGCGGGCGGTGTTTCCACCGGCGCTACGTCAGGTGTTGCAAACTGTGCCAAAGAAGCCGCCACGTTTTTTACATGATCTATATTATTCGTAGCAACTGCTGCCAGCATCTCATTATACGCGTTCACATCGTTGGTAGACAATCCGACGGTCGCTGTGCGGGGCACCATTTTATAGCTACTGCTGTTGACCTCTTCACGGCTCACTTCCACGCCGTTCTCTGTCACCACTTTCCATAGCTTCGCCTTATATCCGATATGTGCGGACTGCGTTACTATCTGACCAAGGGGCATTGCAGGGTCTGTATAAATCACTTCCGTATCCGGATTGGTTACGGATAAAACTTCACTTTCATAAGACACCTTATGCTCCGGAGAACGGGTCTCAACGCCATATATTGTAAACGTAATAATTTTATTTTCCGTTTTTCCTTCTATATAAATAGGATAGTCCGTATTATTGATAAAACGGAAATCCTTCCCTGCCGATTCGGCAATCGCTGCATCCGCCGAAGGATCTACATAGCTGACTATCATAGAATGATTATGACGTTCTGTCACTTCCAGTTCTGCCAGCAGTACCGCGTTATACAAGGTGGTAGATACCTGACAGATGCCCCCGCCCAAGCTATCCACTACCTGTCCGTTCAAATAAGAGCCTGCCATGTAATAACCGTTCGCCTCCGTAAAAGGGGCCACTTCGTTATACATAGAGAACTCATCTCCCGGGTACACTGTAGTTCCCGATACGAGCTTGCATCCATTGGCAACATTTTCACTTCTGGCACGACCCGAGGTAGAATAGCTTGTGCTGAAGGTTCCGAGCACATCCTTTACCTTCGAAAGCTCTTCTTCATTTCCTCGCGGTTCCTCCACTGTAATCGCCAATGCAATTTGCGCCGGTTCAAAAGTCCAATCAGTTAATAAATAATCATATATTTGTTGCACGGACGCTTCTTCGTCGACTACATATCCGGTCTGCCCCGGTATTACGGAAAAACCGCTTTCCGTTTTCGTAAGAACGGCATCCTGTGCTTCTACGTCGTACTGTTCGCACTGCTGCACAAGAATATCGCGAATAAGCTCTTTATCCAAATCGTATTTAAGTTCAAAAACCTTATTCTCATGAAGCAGATCTTGCAGCGCCTTATAACGCTGTACTACATTCCCTTTTTTGCCGAAGGCAACCGCCTCCTGTACTACTTCCGGGTTCTTCCATGTAAGTCCCAATTCTCCTACGGTTACCGTTACTGCATTGTCATTTGCTGCTTGAAATGTGACCGGTACTTCCTTTAGGTTTTCTATATATTCCTCGACCATCTGCTTGGCTTCGGCCGCTGTCTTTCCCGAAACGTCCAACTGGCCTACATAAATGCCGCTTTCAATGGTATTTCCGGCCTTCGCCTGAACCGGATATCCCACTTGTATAAATGCAAATATGAAAAAAGCTGCAGCGATGGTCAGCTTCCTTCTCAATTTATTCATAACTTCTCCTCTTAATTTCTTCTATCATCTGTCTTTCTAACACAACATATATCGAAAATATTGTACTAGGAAATAAAATATGATAAAGTTGGTAATATCATCGCAAGCACTACTAATATAATAATGACGGATGAAATAATCTTTTTTGTCTTATTGCTGTTCATGTTAAACATAGCAAAACCTCCTATCCACTGAAAGGATATTATATATGAAAATGCCTTTTTTTGCAAGTTTTATCATATTCATTATATGGCTCGCCTATGAACTTTCGAAGGGCCGGCGTCGTGCCGAAAAAAATGAATATTCTTTTTGGGAAAAAGAAGCGGAGGCGAACCGGACAAGGCGCAAATCGCTGGATGACCTGAAGTATATCTCAATCCCTTTTGATTCCCTTCCGATGCATGTCCTGCAAAATGATGACAAAATTGCGGAATACCATCAAGTTCTATATGCTCTCAGCGACTCTCCAATTGTAAATTTTACCGGAATCAGCAATACGGATTTAAAGCTGAAATATGGAGCGCCGAACCTCAACCTGCTTATGCGTTACGATGAAAATTATACTTCTCTCGTCGGCACATTGCATAAGTGGGCTATGCGACTTTATGAAGCAGGTTATATCGATGAAGCGAAAAGCATTCTTGAATTCGCTGTTTGCACCGATACAGATGTGAGCGGAACCTACCGTCTGCTGGCCTCCATCTATACCGCAGAAGGACATCCTGAGAAAATTGCGGATCTTCTCCAAAAAGCAGAACAACTCAAATCCGGCTCCAAGGATACTATCGTCCGTATTTTGCAAGAATCCGATCGGTAATCCGGCTGGCTTCATTTCTTGTGAGCTTGTCCAAATCATACTCAATATTAATTTTATGCTTATCTATCAATTTATATAACCGCTCTTTTTGAGGCTTCGTAATCGGAGTCTCTCTTTTTGCCTGATAGACCAATTTCTGAGGCTTGAAGTCCTTCTCATCATAAAAAAGTTCCGATAGCTTCATAAATAAATCGGAAGTCGCCTGAGCATCTCCCAAAGCTCTATGCGCCTTATGCTCAATCCCATAATAGCTGCACAAATAATCCAATTTTCTGCTTTCCAAATCCGGCAAAAATTTTCTCGCCAGCTTAAGTGTATCGATACCTTCTCTCTCAAAACTTAGTTTTAAATTGACCGCAATACGTTTTATAAAAGAATAATCAAAGAGAATCCGGTGCCCCAGCAGAATGTCCTCACCGATGAAGTCCAAAAGTATGGGGACTACCCTTTCCGCTTCCGGTGCATCCTCCAGCATCTGCTCCGTAATGCCTGTAAGTTCGCATACGGTTTTGTTCAGGACTCGGCCGGGATTCACAAAGGTTTGGAATGTCTCTGTCACTTTTCCGTCTTTTACTTTTACCGCGCCTATTTCTATTATTCTGTCGTGTTTCGGATTCAAACCAGTCGTTTCCAAATCAAGAGACACGTAATCATTTATCATTCTTCTTTTTCTTACTCCGTTTCTGGTAATCATCGCAGTAGTCTTGTAAAAAACAATCCCCGCATTTGGGTGTCGGCGCCTTACATATCTCCCGTCCTAAGGTAATCAGCTGAATATTCCATAATATCCAATGCTCTCTGGGCAATGCTTTCATCAGATCCAGCTCCACCTTCACCGGGTCCTCTTCCTTTGTCAGTCCCAGCTTTTTGGAAATTCTCTTCACATGAGTATCCACAACAATACTCGGCTCATTGTAAATATTACCTCTTATAACATTCGCCGTCTTCCTGCCTACTCCGGCAAGAGAGGTAAGCTCCTCCAGCGAACGGGGGACTTCCCCATCGAATTTTTCTATCAAATCCCTACAGCAGGCAATTATGTTTTTGGCCTTATTACGGTAGAATCCTGTAGAATGGATATCCTTTTCCAACTCCGAAAGTTCTGCATTCGCAAACGCGTCCACATTCGGATATTTCTTGAATAAATCGGCCGTTACAATATTCACTCTGGCATCCGTACACTGGGCGCTTAAAATCGTAGCAATTAACAGCTGCCACGAATTTTCATGGTCAAGCGAGCACCGGTAATCCGTGCCGTATCTCTCGTCCAGCAAATCCATGATTGCTTTTGTCTTCTTCGTCATTTATCCTTCCTCCATTCGAACGAGTAATACCTTCGCCTCATTCGTCAGCGGACTCCTTTGTTTATAGTCGAATAAAACAGCCGTCTCCCGTTCTGCCTTTATCATACATTTTTCGGCAGTCTCCTCCCACACGGAATAGGCAAACACCTCTATATGCGTCATCTTGGCTATTTGTCTTAGCTGATATTCAGCATACAGCGGAAGTATTTCCCTTAACTGTCTTTCTTCCCTGTAAAAGCCCTGCAGCCGCACTTTATAGGCAGTCATATCCTTTGAAAAATCAGGTCTGCTCTTCATATTCTCCCTTAAATATATATCGTAGGTTAAAAGCTCTTTATAAAGCTCTTCATGCTCTTTGTCATAAAGGCATGCAAATCCAAGCAACGCCTCATACCGGTACACTCTGGACGGACTGTTTACGAAATAGCCTTTTTCTTCATAATATTTCGCCAGCTCTTCATACATGGCAAAAGCTCCGTCAAAGGCTCTTTCAAGTACCGGCAGAGTATGGGTAAACTGATTGCTGTTATAATACAGCTCCACCATTTCCTCTACCTGCTTGAGCCTGCATAATTTATCATAAGGCAACCACTTGGAGTATAACACTTCATAAGGGGGTTCGCTCGTGTAATTTATTCCATAGCTTCCAGCTTTTTCATACATGGGAGAGCCTTTCAGTACCTTTAAAAAGCCAAGCTGAAGCTGCTGTGGTTTCATGCCGTATACCGCGTCGAAGCTTCTTGCGAAGCTGTCATAGTCTTCATAAGGCAGTCCTGCTATTAAATCCAAATGTATATGCACATTCTTGCCGCTATGGATTCGTTTCACGATATGCCTTAATTTATCTATATCCATAAAGCGGTTGATTTCCTTCAAAGTAACAGGATTAACGGACTGTACGCCTATTTCCAGCTGAACGAGCCCCGGCCTCATCTTTGCCAAAATCTCTACCTCTTCTTCCTGTATGATATCCGCCGCAATTTCAAAATGAAAATTTGTTATCTGGTTATCATGCTCATGAATATATTGCCAGATCGCCATCGCATGGGCATGATTGCAATTAAATGTTCTATCCACGAATTTTACCTGTGCCACGCGGTTATCCAAAAAGAATTGAAGCTCTTTTTTCACAATTTCTATATCCCTGAGGCGTACCTTCTTGTCTATAGAAGACAGGCAATAGCTGCAGCGGTAAGGACAACCCCTGCTGGATTCATAATAAATAATTCTGTTTTGAAAAGCTTCCAGATTCTCATATAAAAAGGGCAGTGTACTGATGTCCGTCAGTTCCTGCGCCTTTGTTGTGACAATATCTTCTCCGTCACGGAATACGATACCCTGAATTTCATATAAAAAGTCGGAAGAAACGTCGGTGCTCTTGTAGGAAACTGCTTCAAAAGCCCGCAAATAATGTTGAAGCAGGCTGGCAAAGGTCTTCTCCCCCTCTCCCACCATCACTCCGGTAACCATAGGATATTCCCTGCATATTTCTTCCGCATCGTAAGAAACCTCCGGTCCGCCCAGCCATATGGGTAAATCCGGCATTATCTTATGGAGCTCCGTAATAATCTCGCGTATCATACGGAAATTCCAGATATAGCAGGAAAAAGCAATAACATCCGGACGACATTTATATATATCCGACAGAATGCTCTCTACCCTGTGATTGATCGTATATTCCGCAATAACAATATGTTCCTCGTATTCCCTTCCGGCATAAGCGCGAAGGCTGTATATTGCAGGATTGGAATGAATATATTTCGCATTCAGCGCCGTCAGTAGAAATCTCACTCTCGTATCCTTGTCCTTTCAAAATTAATAAATCATTTTCTCTGTTCTTTACAGTATGCCGATAAATCTGTCAAATGCCCGCTGCCCTTCTGCTGTTCTCTTATATACTCCGGCATCCTCAAGCACCTGCATAAATACATCACCGATTTCTTTCTGCAGTATCTCCATGATTTTTTCTTTCGTGTCACGGCTCGAAGGTTCATATTTCGGCAGGAATTCATCTACCCATTCCCCATGCTTCGCAAGCATTTCATCTTGCCGGATACAATCTCCCGCCAAAACAGCCTCTGCCAAAGCATCCATTTCATCCTTGAGTCTGGACGGAAGAACAGCAAGTCCCATTACCTCTATTAAGCCGATATTCTCTTTTTTAATATGATGAAGCTTGGCATGGGGGTGAAATACGCCCATGGGATGCTCCTCTGTCGTAATATTATTACGAAGCACCAGATCAAGCTCGAACTTATCTTCTCTCTTCCTTGCAATAGGCGTAATCGTGTTGTGCGGTTCTCCCTCCGTATATGCATAAATAAATGCATCCTCATCCGTATAACCCCGCCATCTCTCGAGGATTACATCCGCAAGCTCTATCAGCCGGTTGCTGTCAGCAGCCGATATACGTATTACGGACATGGGCCATCTTACTATGCCCGCCTCCACATCTTCAAATCCCCTTACCTTAAAGGTTCTTTCCATCGGAGCCTTCGCCATAGCAAACTCGTAATTACCGCCTTGAAAATGATCATGGCTCAAAATAGAGCCGCCCACAATAGGCAAATCGGCATTGGAACCTACAAAATAATGAGGGAATTGTTTTACAAAATCAAACAACTTGCAAAAAGCTTCATGGTCGATTTTCATCGGCACATGAGCCGAGTTGAACACGATGCAGTGCTCGTTGTAATATACATAAGGAGAATATTGTAAGCCCCATCCCGAACCGTTGATTTCTATCGGTATTACTCTGTGATTCTGCCGTGCAGGATGGTTCAGGTGTCCCGCGTATCCTTCATTTTCCTTACAGAGCAAGCACTTGGGATAACCGCTCGGTTTGGCATTTCTGGCAGCTGCTATGGCCTTAGGGTCTTTTTCCGGCTTAGACAGATTAATCGTAATATCCAGATTTCCGTACTTGGTGGAGGCAATCCATTTTAAGTCCTTATTAATGCGGTATCTCCTAATATAATCCGTATGCTGGCTGAACTGATAATAGAAATCCGTCGCCTTCTTAGGGCTTTCTTTATACAGCTCCTTAAACCTGCGAATCACTTCGCTGGGACGAGGCACGAGAATACCCATAATCTTCGTATCGATCAAATCTCTGTATACGATTCCATTCTCAGAGAGAATACCTTTTTCATGTGCATAGTCCGTCATATTCTTAAGGATTGTTTCCAGCTCATCTTCTCGAATCTCGCTTTCTTCAAGATTCCTCCAGTCTACACCATTTTCCTCCGGACTGTCGAGTTCGAAAAGCTCAAGAAGCCGGTTAATCGTATATATCTTATCTTCTTTTTCAATTAGTCCCTTGTTTAAACCATATATAACCAATTTATGAATATCCTGCCGTATCATGCTGTCCGCTCCTTCTTAACTACGAATTTCCGAAGGACCGTCTCCGATCTCAACTACATAAAAATCAGCGGCATATCCGACCTTCTCTTTATATGCTGTACCGACCTTTTCTATAAAAGTGTCGATAGCGTCCGTCTTAACAATGCTTACCGTACAGCCTCCGAATCCGGCTCCCGTCATTCTGGAGCCTATACATCCATCAATCTTCCATGCTTCCTCTGCAAGCGTATCCAGTTCAATACCTGTCACCTCATAGTCATCACGAAGGGATACATGAGAAGCATTCATAATCTTGCCAAACATCTCTATATCATTCTTTTTCAGAGCTTCTACGGCTTTTATCGTTCTCTGATTCTCATATACCGCATGCTTCGCACGTTTTACGCGAACTTCATCCTTAATCATAGATTTATAAAGCTCGAACTGTTCCTCTGTCAAGTCGCCTAAGCCTTCGATTCCAACTGCTGCCTGAATCTCTGAAAGAGCCGTCTCACATTCGCTTCTTCTTTCGTTGTACTTCGAATCGCCCAAGCCTCGTTTCTTATTGCTGCAGGCAATAACAATCTTAGCATTCTCCAGCTTAATGGGCGCATACTCAAAGGAAAGATCTGCCGTATCGAGGAATATTGCATGTCCTTTCTTGCCCATGGCAATTGCGAACTGATCCATAATGCCACAGTTTACTCCGTTAAAGTTGTTTTCGGAATACTGTCCGATTAAAGCCAGGTCTTGATTAGTCAAATCAAAGCCGTAAAAATCCCGTAAAATATATCCCGTAAGAACCTCTACCGACGCGGAGGAAGAAAGTCCCGAACCGTTAGGGATATTTCCGTTTAAAAGCAAGTCCATACCGTACGGAATCTTATACCCCTTTTTTTCAAAAGCCCACATAACACCCTTCGGGTAATTGGTCCAATCCGCTTCTTTCTCCGGCTTTAGATTTTCCATGCTCGATTCGAGCACTCCCAGATTTTCAAAATTCATAGAGTAGAACCGAAGCTTATTGTCTTCTCTTTTTCTCGCAGCGGCATATGTACCCATTGTAAGCGCACACGGAAAAACATGTCCTGCGTTGTAATCCGTATGCTCACCTATCATGTTAACGCGCCCGGGTGCAAAATAAACCTTCGCATGGTCACTTTCTCCGAATACTTCCTCAAATTTTTTAAGCATCATTTCTCTCATAGTCTCACCCAACCCATCTCTTTCTGTTAGAATCATGGTTTTATATAATTTTCTCTTTACTTCAAATTATAATAACCGGCGATTTAAATTCTATGATACTTTGTTGTAATTACCAGTCGAAATGTTAACTGTTTAATTATCTATTTGATTAATCTGGTTAATAAATTCTTCTACTTGTTCCAAATGTTCTTTGTTTCTTCTCGTTTTTCCTTTTACTATTTCCTTACGATAGACGGACGGGGACGTGTTCTTCATCTGTTTAAATGCTTTCGTAAACACGATAGGGTCCTGGTAACCGCAGGAAAGAGCAACGCTCTCCACGGAAAGCGTCGTCAGCTGTAACAGCTCGGTCGCCTTCGTAATGCGGAAGGTCATCAGGAATTGCTGCGGAGACATCCCCAGCGAGTTCTGAAAAAGAGTGTATAAGTAGCTCCTGTTAATACATACGTAATCCGCCACATCCGTCACCTTTATTGGATTGCAGTAATTACCCTGAATAAACTCCACAGCTTTTCTCACATAGGTGTTCGCCCTGTCGCTTTCATTTTTTTCCGTAACAGGCACGCCCTCCGCTATAATCGAGAGAAATATCCCAAGCTGTCCGTTTCTTCGAAGGTCGTTGGCTATCCCGAAGGTATTATGCTCCATCATATCCCTTACTATCCGGTACAATTCATCGGACCGTTCCGACTTAAACACAGGGTGTGCGACGGACAGGCCTATCGACTTCACATACTCTTCCGCATTCAATCCGTTGAATCCTACCCACACATAAGTCCATGGATTATCCTTATCCGCCTGGTAAAAAGCGAGTTCGTCCGGCGTAATCAGAAAACCGTATCCTGCCTCCAGCGGGTAAACGTTCTCCCCTATCGAAAGTTTTCCTTTACCGCTTAAAATATAATGAATTAAATAATGAGGCTTTAATGCCGGACCAAAACTATGAAGAGGCTCTGTCTTCGAACAGCCGCAGCAGTTCACGTATAAACTCCCGCTCTTTTCCCCCGCAAATTCCAACTTATAAGCTTTTTCCATTTGCTTAAGCTCCCTGCATATTATTTATTTCTTCAGCGTCCTCTTTACATTTTCCGCCGCCTCGGTCACGGCATCTACTACAGCATCACACCACTTGTCGAACTCCGGGTCCTCTCTCTGACACTCGGGATGCGTCATAATATAATCGATGGTCCGGCGGATACCCTGATCGTACCTTACCTTGGCGGTAAATCCCGGAACCAGCCTCTTTAATTTCTGATTATCGAACACAACCGTATTCGCCTTATCTCCGAGAAGGCTGCCCTTAAAATCATAAATATCGCTGCTCGTATCCAAGAATTCCGAGGATACATGAATAGCAATCAACGGCACTCCCAGAGCTTTGGCAATAGCTTCATATGCTTGATTCCATGTAAGGCTTTCATCGCTCGTAATTTGCACAGCTTCACCGATGGCATGAATATTATTCATAAGCCCGATAAACCCTCTGGCAAAGTCACTGTTATGCGTCATCGTCCAAAGTGATGTTCCGTCTCCATGAATGATTACAGGCTTTCCTTCCATCATTCTTTTAATTACCTGATAGCTTCCTTTCACCCCATGAACGCCAAGCGGCACGGAACGTTCATCATAAGTATGGCTGGGTCTTACAATCGTAATAGGGAAGCCCTCTTCCCTATACAACTTCATCAGATACTCCTCTCCTTCTATCTTGTTTCTGGAATATTCCCAATAAGGATTGGAAAGAGGAGTTCCTTCATTAATGCGGTAATCGGACAAGGGCTTCTGGTAAGCGGATGCCGAACTGATGAATATGAACTGAGAGCATCTTCCATTAAATAACCGGTAATCCCTTTCCAACTGCCTTTTTTCAAATGCTATAAAATCTGCTACCACATCGAATTCCATCTCTCCGAGCAGCTCTTTTACTTTTTCCTCATCCTCAATATCAGCAATGATAGAATGTGCCCCCTCCGGCAACACTCCGTTGCGATTCCCTCTATTTATTAAATATAACTCGTGCCCCTCCGTCAATAACTGCTTGGAAATAGCCGCGCTAATCGTACCGGTTCCTCCAATAAATAATGCTCTCATCAAATGTTCCTCCTTAATTTTTATAGTGAAATAAGGCCTCCGATCTAACCAGCCTTCGCTAGCCTGAAACCGGACGCCTTATTTCGTCACATGATTTAAAAAAACACTCATCAATTAATCTTACTCATATGTTTTAAAAACATAGCCAGTTTACTCAGCAGTGCCTTTTCGCAATCGGTTTTACTATATACATTTCTGTTATTTATTACGTTTATATTATATCATCTTTTCTTCGGATAATCCATATATTTTGCACAGACTTTTCGGCATCCTAAGCATCTGCTCCCCTTCTTTTTCCAAAAGGCAGTTTATGCAATCCGGTTATTATTAAATTACATAAAACAGAGAAAGCAACTGTAATGACCGCACTAATCAAAAAACGTAAGGCAAAACTATATTCAAAATAATTTATACATTTCATGAATATATAAGTATGTGTTAAATAAACATATAGCGAGCTCTTTCCAAGAGCTATTATTGCCTTATCGCAGAACTTCCATTTGGCGGCAACGATTAGAACCAGCACTGTCCACACAAGTGTCGCGCCTATTTCTTCCCATATTCTTCCCGCCTCCGATTCTATACTCGCAGACACATTACCGAATACTCCTGTATAAATAACATAAATCATGCCCGCCGATAAAATAAAAATTGCAAAGCGTCCCACCTTATTCACCATCTGTTTTACGTGTTCTTCATATTCTCCCACGATAGCGCCTAAGGCAAAGGTAATGTTCGATACATACCAAAATTCCTGCATACCTTTATTATAAAGTATATAAGAAAAAACAAAAGTGAATAAGGCAAAGATTATTACTCGGACTTCCCGGCTGCCTATAATTGCCCATATGATAACAAATCCTATATAAAACATGAAGAGTACAAACATGTACCAATAGTCATATCCGCATCCAAAGCTTAGAAATGCTTGCAAGGATTCAAAGCCGCCCTCAAGCAGTTCAATGCTTCCTACTACTATCAAATACGGTATATATACGTTTTCAACTCTCCTTTTAATAAATGTCCGGCACTTCCTTTCCCTGCCAAAGGATTTTACCATAGCGTATCCGGATAAAAGAAAAAATATATCCACGCCGTAAATACCCATTTTGCTCAAAGATACCCGGAGAATCTCTGCATATCCTTCCGTGGGAGTAAACCATATCCACCATTCAGCATAATGAGATAAAACTATCATAATCGCAGCAATTCCCCTAAACCAATTTGTCACTTGCTTGCTGAGAAGCTGTTTATTTTTGCCTTTATCCATCCTTTTTCTTGTCCCATCCGACAGTATTATAATACCGTCCTATCATAAATTAGATTACCTGCATCATAGCAACGAACATCAAGAGAAACAAGGCAAAGACGTTTAAGACTTTCTTAATTTTTTATTTAGGAGAATACATGAGCTCTTATCATTTATATTCACAGCGACAGCCTACAAAAATCTTTCTGTATTCTTAACAGCACGAAACATAACAAATACATATAATAGTACTATAAAAACTCTCAAGGAGTAACCACATGGATTTCAATACTGGTGGCTCCACTGGTAGCATTAATATTGGCTCCGCTAACACAATATTTGTCGCTGATCTAAGCCAGGAAGTCATAAATAATAACCTTTTCTTTACAACAAAATGGTCCAGCAGAAACCTGCAATTTGCTTATATATCAGTTCCTGTCGGTTCTGATACCGGATTGGATATGCACCAGAACTCAGCCCAGCTTTTTTATATTGAGCAAGGCAGTGCATTGGTAATTATGGGAACTTGTCAAGAGTGCCTTGATTTTCAATCATTTGCAAATGACGGCTTCGGAATATTTGTTCCGGTCGGCATATGGCATAATATAGTTAACCTCGGGCAAATTGACTTAAAAATGTTTACACTCTATGCACCGGCTTTTCATTCCTTTAACGCAGTCTATGCAACCAAAGAAGAATGGTTTGCTCATGAAGAACCGTAAAGCATTCCGATATTACTTATAATTTATATGCATATCATAGAAACAGAAAAAGACACCTGTCCGAGAACGGGTGTCTTTTCCACGTAAAAGGGGAATTTTACATTGAGCTTTAGCTCTAACGTATTTTAACACTTCATACTAGAACAGGCAATGGTAATTTATTCCACGGTCAGGCTGCTTATCAATGTAACAATATCTGCTTTATCGAATAATAATATAAAAAGTAGAATTTTAGGAAATATAATAATGAGCAAATTAATTTCAACATGTGGATTCAATAGAGGCTGTAACTGTAATAGGGGACATAGCTGCAATAGCGGCTGCGGCATCGATAGCAGTTGCTTATTGTTGCTCATTTTACTCTTCTGTTGTGGCGGCAATAACTTTTTCGGCGATTGTCACTACGGTAGAAATAAATGTGATCACTAATACTTGCATAGGAAATCGCCGATGCTGTACCGACGATTTCCTATTAATTTTTTTAAGCTGTTTTTTCCGGCGTCTCTTCGTCAAGTACTTGTGCAACGCAGATAATCCTGTTATAATCCGATAATAAGTAGGCATAGCTCAGCCGGGAGAGCACTTGCTCGACAAGCAAGTTGTCGCTGGTTCAAGTCCAGTTGTCTCCATTATCCTTTCAAAAATTGAAGTAATATTTCTGAATACTCTTTGAGTCTGATTAGTAAAAACTGTCCATGCCCCATACCTTCAATTTCTTCTATTTTAAATTTGGCATAAGTGATTTTAATAATATTGCACTGTATTAGCACTATTGACTTATTACTTTTATCTCCATATGTTAAATAGTTCATTTCACTCCTTATGCATATGCAAGCTGGTTGGATATTGATGATTCTGATATAGGCAATACATTGGCAATATCTCCTGCACACATCTCGCTATTAGATAGTGCTGAAACGATCTTCTCTTTGTCTCTCTAACCAGTTCTTCATTGATGGGCTTCAGCCGCAAACGAATTCGCTCTTCGGTATTTGCGTCTCCTAATTGTCGATATATAAAAAGCGGAAGTGTTGAATCATCAACACTTCCGTTTATCCAAAAGAGCGCGAGACGGGACTCGAACCCGCGACCCCGACCTTGGCAAGGTCGTGCTCCACCAACTGAGCCACTCGCGCAAATGTATAATAATTAATGTATCTGCTTTCAGCGCGTCAACAGTAATTATTCTACATATAACTTACTTATTTGTCAACCACTAAATCTATTTTTAATGCTTCTTTTTTTGTTTTGTTATCGGACGTTCTCTATTACTTTGCTGATGCTGACCGTCAAATTGCCGTCTTTTGCGGTAGAATGGATACATATAGGGTAATCATACGGGTTCTTGAATTTCAAGTCTTTCGTCCCTTCGACAATTGCCGAATCAAACCCTTGCGGTACATAATCCACCGTCAGAGAATGACCATAGCGTTCCGTTGCAGGAATAGCGGAAAGCAACATCGTCACATACAGAGTAGAGGAGACCTGGCAGATTCCTCCCCCTATGCTTGTGACCTTCCTTCCGTTTGCAAAAGAAGGAGCAATCTTATATCCGTTTTCCAAAGTCCTTGAAAGAATGGACTCGCTGAAGGAAAAAGTCTCATTCGGTTGAATTACTATACCGTCTATTCTGGAAGACGCAAGTTCTATATTTACCGCTCTGTCTTCATCCTCATTATACTCCGTTGAAAATGAAGAAATTTCATTTATATCTGTCTGCACACCCGCCGCTGTCGCTATGCGCCCTTCAGCTTTACCCGACTGAATATAATGGTAATAGTATGCTCTCAAATCATCGAAGCCCAGAACAGGAAGTAAATCAAGATTATTTTTCATATATGCACGTACGTTAAAATCTGCTTTGCCGACACGACCTTCTTTCATGCCCGCTGAAATAAAATGTTGTAATAGTTTATCCGCGTCATGTCCTATCGCTGTCTGAACATCCGAATAAGTATTATAATAATATTCTGCATCAAACACAGAAGAATAATCGATTCCGTCTATCGAAATCCTGCCCGCCTGCACCTGAGGCGTAGAATTAAATAAAATGCCGAGGCACAGCACCAAAGCTGCAAATTTCTTATACCTTTTCATTACGCTCTTATCTCCTCATGCAAATCATGTCATTATGCGATTACCACTCCTTAAATCGCCGACCTTCATTAGGGTAACATAAATAATCCACTGTTTCTAGATTGTATTTTCTTAATATTTTTTAATTTTTTATAAAAAAGCGCGCGAAAAAAGCGGGTGATGGGAATCGAACCCACGTATCTAGCTTGGAAGGCTAGTGTTCTACCATTGAACTACACCCGCATGTAATATCCGAAACCGGACTTATTTAATTTACCGACAGTTAGGATATTACCATATTTTTTTTCTGTGCGCAAGACATTTCGTAAAAAACTTCTATTTACTTTCCTGCGCTTCCATCTCTAATATACGATCGGTGATGTATTCCTGCATCTGATCCTTAGGTATTGCAAGCGAAACCGACAATTCCGAATATAGATTGTCTTCCGCTATTCTTAAGTATTTCTCATCCATCACCGTTGTTTTCTTCCCCTGGGCAATTCTTTTCTGCCTACGCACATACAACGTTTTTATTACCTTTATCCAGTCTCTGCATTCGCCGCTGCGTATGGTTTCTTTATACCTTTCTTCTCTTTGCTTGTCGTCGCTAACCCATAGCTCCTCAATATCAGGTATTTCGTGAATCAACGCATCTGCCTCGTCTTTTGTCAATACCGCTCTCATAACGGTTTTATCACTATCTACAGGCGTAAATATCTTACTTTCCTTCTGATGCCGCGGAATTAAAATATAATATAATCTGCTTCCCGACACCCCTTTCATATCAAGAGTGGTAATATCTTCTATCCTACACACCCCTGTGTTTCCGTATACAACATAATCTCCTTTCTTAAACATGTTATCCCTTCTTTTCTCAATATAAATAGTTTAAGGTTTCTACTTATATTTTACCCCTAAAAAAGGATTTTACTACCTTTTTTTGCACTTTTCTTCCACTTTTGTCTTATTTGACCTATTCTATATAGCATAATTTTGTGCATTTTTTTAAAAAAAGCAATAAAAAAATGCCCAGAGCCGGAATCGAA
>JAAYNW010000018.1 GCA_012520655.1 Clostridiales bacterium
CCCACTCTGGCTTATAGCCGTCAGGTTCAACCAACTGTGGAATATGATATATCAACCCATCATAGAATCGATTTGAAACGGCATACTTTAGCTTATTACCGGCTCCTTGCGTATATCCATAGCAATTATTCAGGATATTCGCATTCTTCAGCAAAGCTGCCTTTTCAGCGTTATTATACGAACCGGTGAAAAAAAGGTTCTGAAATTCATTTTCTGCGCTGTATTTCTTATACAAATCCAATTCCGGCCCATCTCCATGGAAAACTATATTGAACCGTGGGTCATTCTTTAGTGCGTCTAAGTACGTTTTCTGAAACTCAAAATACCTAACTACACCATTCCAAACAAAATTAATAGGCCCATCTGTTTTGGAAAAACTGGTTCCCTCCACAATATCTTTACGGTTGAAGTTGTGTGCAATTACATACTCATGGTCTGGAAGAAAGGCCTTAAAACCAGCAGAGGATATGGCAGTAAACGCGCTATTTTCTATTACCTTTTTTTCTATCTGATAGAACGGAGCTATGTGTTCATAGCTATAATCCCTTATATCAAACACATAATTATCTTTTTTCTTATATAAAAAACTGCCAAGGAAAACACCTGTTAACGTAGAAAGTGCAATAATTTTTTCGTGTTTATTATCTTTGAGTTGCTTTATCAACCAGCTTCTAAACCTGACAAAATCAAGCAGTTTCTTTACCTTTCCGCTATTCAAATCAGATCCTTCATCATAATAGATATAATGTGAATCTAAGTTAAGCGAAAACTTCCCACGGTTCCAAAAATAAACTTTATAATCGGCTTTTGCGTTCTCAAGCCGCTCCACATATCTACTTATATACGGGCAATACTTAAGATCCCCGCAAAATACCAGTGCAATCATTTATGTTTCTCCATTTTAGGCAAGTCGATCATTTTACCCCACTCAAGATCAAAGCTTTCAGGATTAAATGGCATCATCCCAGCACCAGGCGTAAAGGTCAGTTCTGCAAAATACCATGTATTATTGGCAATGAAGAAATCAACACGCACAAATGGAAAGTCCTTACAAAGAACCTCAGCTGCTTCTTTCATCTCATCATAGAACGGAGGGAGTGTAACCTCAGGAATATCCGTATAGTCATCTCTATGAAGAGGCATCTTCTTCCCATCGAGATAAAAGAAACCAATCTGTGCCTGCCGATCATGGATTAAGTCCGTGGATACATAAATGCAATGAGGTTCACCATTAAAGCAGAAAAATTTGTAATCTGTAATGTTTTCACCAAGAAACTCTTCACAGGTGATTCTGTGATGTTTAATAGCAGAATAGTGAAGTTCAATGTTGAAAGCGCCAAAATCTTCATTTAGCCAAGAATTCAGCTGCTTTATAGTTGCAGCTCTATCCAGTTTATTCTTATCTGAAACAACTATGTTATATGCACAACCATGATTACACTTCAACACAAAACGGTCAGGCAACTTCTCCCAATCTATTTCTTCAGCTCTATCCCACACGCCGAGAAGTGGAACCAGCTTATTCCCATATCCTTTCTTCTCAATGTAATCCCGCACAGCAAACTTGTCAGACCCATTAACCACCAAGGGATTCTTTGGATAATAATAGAGCTTCATCCACTGAATCTTCTCGTTGAAGGTCTGAGGATTGTCGAGATTCAATTTTTTGTGGAGGACGATCTTAAAGTATAATTTCGACATTGCCTCATTGGAGACAACCTTATGCGCCAATACTTGAC
>JAAYNW010000019.1 GCA_012520655.1 Clostridiales bacterium
ACGCGAAGTCCAGGAAAGGAACAGATATACCATTGCTACCACCATTCTAACAGCTTAAGTAACAAGAGGGATAATTCCTTACTGGATGTAAGAGAGATTAACCACAAATATATTGTAGTAGAAAGGAGGTAAAATACGATGACTACACAGGTAAAAGGCATCAACCCATTGATGAATTACGTATCTGTAAAGCAAGCGGGAAATGCGGCCGGCAGTCAGGCAGAGAATTTCATGGATACTTTCAGCAAAGCCTCAGGAAAGCCGGGAGTACAGGATATGGCGAGTGCAAACGACAAGACGGCGAAGAGTCTGCAGGTGAAAGTAAAACATACTGATAAGAGAAGCTTGGATAGCAGCAATGCTACGGTTGAAGCGGATAGTGTACAGAATACCGATGTGAATCGGCCGGCGGAAGATGCAGTACAGTTAGCCGGAGAAGCGTTGGTGCAGGAAGTTGCACAGGAACTGGGACTTTCGGTGGAAGATGTCGAAGCAGCTATGGAAGCTTTGGGACTGACGATGATTGACTTGCTGAATCCGGACAATATGACGCAGCTCGTGCTGACTTTGAAAGATGCGGATATGCTTACGGTAATGACGGATGAAGGACTTTACAGTTCGCTCAAGAATCTTTTAAGCACAGTAAATGAAGTAGTAAGCGCATTACAGGAAGAAACCGGACTGACACAGGAAGAACTCGAGGCAATATTAGAAGAGGCAGCGTCAAAAAAGGATATTCCGCAAGAGGAAACCGACTTAAGGGGTATCGAGTCAGAGAACAGACAGAAAATGCCGGAGGGTAAAAATGATTATACCGTAACTGTGAAACGAGACGGCGAAGTTGTGGAAGTCAGTGTAAAAGCAGACGGAAACAGCAAAGAAGAAAGCGCGGAATTGATATCGAAGAAAGTGCAGGAGCCGGAAGAAACGGCTGACAGCAAAAAAGAAGGTTCTTCACAAAAAGATTCGTCCTCGCGAGGAAGCAGTACGTATAACAACGTGCTTTTAGATAATCTTCTGAATCGCGGAAATGTCTCAACGACGGATGCAGTATTCGATAATACTATGGCTGAACATACAACCGGCACGCAGGATATCATGAATCAGATTATGGATTATATGAAGGTCCAGGTAAAATCGGATCTGACGCAGATGGAAATCCGGCTTCATCCCGCAAGTCTTGGTACGGTCAATATTCACATTACGTCAAAAGACGGTGTTATTACCGCACAGTTTCTAACACAGAACGAGGCGGTGAAAGCAGCGATTGAAAGCCAACTGGTTCAGTTAAAAAGCAACTTCGAAGAGCAGGGACTGAAAGTGGAAGCGGTGGAAGTTGCCGTAGAAAGTCATCAGTTTGAGAGAAACTTAAACGGTGACGGTAGCGGTCAGGAACAAGCGGGGGAAGGAAAGAAAAAGGGAGCCAGAAGAATCAATCTGAATGAACTGAATCCCGAGAATGAAGCCGAGCTGAACGAAGAAGATCAAATTGCCGTAGAGATGATGACAGTGGGGGGCAGTACCGTAGATTATACGGCATAAAAATTACATAATTGAGTATGGAGCGATATAAGAGGTTTCATACGGAAAGGAGAATATATGTCAGTAGCAGCACAGATAAAAGATGGAAAAATAGTGGAAACTACGACGGCATCCTCTTTGGCTAACAGCACTAAAAAAAGCTCGTCGACGCTCGATAAAGATGCGTTTTTGGGTTTGCTTGTAGCACAGATGAAGTATCAGGACCCTTTGGAGCCTACTTCCAATACGGAGTTTGTTTCCCAATATGCACAGTTCTCTTCATTGGAGCAGATGCAGAATATGAGCGCGGCGCTGGAATTATCCAGAGCTTCCGGTTTAGTAGGACAGGTGGTAAGCGTCAACACGACGAACAGCAGCGGTCAGACGACACAGATTCAAGGTAAAGTGGATTATGTCATATACGAGAACAGTAAGGCTTATGTCTCTATAGGCGGTTCATTGTATTCCCTTGACGATGTATACGGAGTGGCGGATCAGGAATACCTGGATGCTTATGATTTGGCATTGCGTTTTGCTATTGAAATGGCCAAACTACCTTCGTCAAAGGAGAAGGTGACTCTCGATAATAAAGAGAAGATTACTGAGTTAAATAAAATCTACAATGAAATGTCGGATTATGAGAAGTCTTTCATCTCATCCGATGACGTAACGAAGCTGAAGGAATATACGAAGCGCATTGAAGAACTGGTTAAAGACCAGGAAGAGAATAATGCGAAGTAAGCGACGGAACAGCAATAGGGAGTGTGTGGAAGCTGAGGGTTTACAGTCAAGAAAACCTAATGTATAAGGATGGGAAAAACTCAAGGAGGAGAAGATTATGAAGATTCAAAATAATCAATTCCTTTCCATAGAACAGCTACAGGCAAAATATTTTACGCAGGCAGAGCAAAGCCGTAAGGCCGCAGGAGAGAGCAAAACATCTTTTTATGATTTGCTGAACCAAACGACAAAAGCGGTGGAAAGCGCAGGGGAAGTAAAATTTTCCAAGCATGCGGCAAATCGTCTGGCAGAACGTAACATTGAACTTACGGCTAACCAGAAGGAAAGGCTGCAGGAAGGAACAATGAAGGCAGGCTTGAAAGGAATTAACGAATCATTGGTGCTTGTCGACCAGTTGGCCTTTATCGTAAATGTTCCGAACAATACGGTAGTAACGGCGATGAAACAGACAGAAACAGATGAAAATGTATTTACCAACATAGATGGCGCGGTAATTATGTAAGCCGGACCTTATAGGAGGCTGTTGTTCCGGAATGACAGAAGGAACATGCGCGGCATCATGTGGTAATAAAAGGAGGTCATTCATTATGATGAGATCATTGTATTCTGGTGTGGCGGGTCTTAGAACACATCAGACAAAGATGGACGTTATCGGTAATAATATCGCTAACGTCAACACGACAGCTTATAAATCACAGTCTGTTACATTCAGAGACTTGATGTACCAGACAACACAGGCAGCATCCGGTGCAAATGCGGAAACGGGCGTGGGAGGCACTAATGCCAAGCAGATCGGTCTCGGTGTTGTTACGGGAGCTATTAATACAGCCATAGCGCAGCAGGGCTCCGCTCAGACAACGAATAACCCGTTCGATATTATGATAACGGGAGACGCGTTTTTCATAGTAAACAACGGTTCCGAGAATTTCTTCACAAGAGACGGTTCTTTCTACGTGGATGGCGCAGGAAATCTCGCTATGACGAGCACCGGTTATAGAGTCATGGGCTGGGAGGCGGATCCTTCGACAGGGAAGCCGAAGACAGGAAGCGTAACTGCACTTAAAATTATGGATCCGACGAACATGACCTATCCCGCGGAAGCGACGAGCCAAGCGAGGGTGACCGGTATCATCGATAAAAATGATACGAAAGTCCATAGCACTTCCGGTAAGATTATGAATTTTGAGTTCTTTGATATGTCGGGTTATAAATATACAGCTCAGATTAGTGTACATTCTACGACAGACGAAGGACAATTCTATGTACAGCTGGACGATATTCTGGACGCTAACGGAGACAGTTTAGGTGCCGCAAAATTAGCCGAGGTAACCTTCGGCAGTGACTTGAATGTAGATGTGTCGCAAGTCTATACACTTGTGAACGGCACAGCGACCGGTTCCGGTGCTTATACGATTACAAGCGGAACCAACACCTTTGACGGAACTGTCGGAACGGTGTATACTACTACTCCGACAGATCCGGATGATATTGCAGCCCTGAAGGCCGCTTATAGCAGCATCGTTGATTTCACCGCTGTTACAAGCTTTTCCATTGACGGAAAGGGAGTGTTAAAGGTGGAGATGTCCAGCGATTCCGATCTGTTAGGCAAGACTTTTACGCCCAACAGCGGCACATTCTCGGTCGCTGAGGTAATGGTAACGGATGGAACCTCAACCTATAAATGTCCGCCGGGAACACCGGTTGCGGCATCATCGTTAAGTGCTGCGGACAAGGCGAATCTTAAAGCCCTTTACGGACTGGACATCGATGCGGACAAGGTGAATTCGTTTTCGATAGCGCTGGATGGAACCTTAACGGTTACGAATAAGACCGTAGAGAACGCTGCAAGCCTTGTGTATAGTCCGGCGAACGGCAAATTTGTGAGCGTGAACGGCAACGGGGCGGGAACGATGAGCTTGAGCTTCGGTTCGCTTAAGATGTTCACTCCTATCAACATTGATTTTTCTACTTCCCAGTGCGTAAATAACAACGGCTCCAGTACGATCACTGCCACAAGAGGAACCTCCGAAGGGTTTGGATCGGGACGTAAAGTCGGCGCCATGATTTCTATTTCCATAGACAAGGCCGGCATTATTACTGCTTCATACGATAATGGTATGAGCAAATGTCTGGGTCAGATTGCGTCGGCAACATTTGCCAATCCTTCCGGGTTGGAGAAGCAGGGCGATAACCTTTATTCCGCCACGATGAACTCGGGTGAACCCACCGGAGGGGATATTACGGCGAGCGGCGGATACATGCAGACAGGCGTCCTTGAGATGAGCAACGTGGACTTATCGCAGGAGTTTACGGAGATGATTACTACGCAGAGAGGATTTCAGGCAAATAGCCGAATTATTACAGTTTCCGACACGATGTTGGAAGAATTGACAAACCTGAAACGTTAGTAATATAATGAAAGGGAACACAACATAATGGGGAACTTGGGACTGAGTTCCCCGACATCTTGTAGAAGCGATTGGCAGAAGGGGCCGAAGAGCTTTTAAGGAGGAGAGGGTAAAATGATAGAGGTGACAAAGATAAGCGGAGCAAAAGTATTAATCAATCCGGACTTAATTGAACTGGTGGAAGAGACACCGGATACGGTTGTTTCATTTACTACAGGCCGTAAAATAATTGTAAAAGAAAGTAGACAAGAAGTGAAAAATCTAGTAAAATCGTATAGAAAGGACATTTTTGCGGATTGACGCGAAAATCAAGGGACTGATTCGTGGATATAGCATCAATATTAGGTCTTATTTTGTGCGGGATTGTGTTTATATTTGGTATTTTGTCTAGTGGAGGAATATCATCAATTGGCGGTTATTGGAACGTTCCGTCTGTTTTTATTACTTTCGGCGGTTCATTGTTTTGTGTATTAGCGTCATGCTCATTGCAGAATTTTGTTGGTGGGTTAAAAAGCTTTAGACTGGTACTTAAAACCCCTTCGAATGATACTCCGGAAACAATTAGACAGATTATTGAATTATCCAATGTTGCTCGTAAAGAAGGACTCCTTTCACTGGAGGAACGGGCAGAGAACCTCGATGATGAATTTCTGAAAAAGGGTATTTTACTCATTGTGGACGGTACGGATCAAGAACTGGTTCGAGCCATTATGGATACGGAACTTGCCAGCATAGAAGAAAGACATAAGACTAAAATAGGATTTTGGGACACTCTGGGAGCGATGGGACCTGCGTGGGGTATGATCGGAACCCTCGTCGGTTTGGTAGATATGTTAAATCGTATGGACGATCCGTCGGCAATTGGACCCGGTATGGCGACCGCGCTTATCACTACGTTATACGGTTCGCTGCTGGCGAACTGGATATGTGCGCCGGTTGCAAGCAAATTAAAAGAAAATAATGCGGAAGAAGTTAGATTAAAAGAAATAATAATAGAAGGGCTTCTTTCTATTCAGGCGGGTGAGAATCCGCGAGTTATAGAAGAGAAATTGAAATCATTCCTGTCTCCGAAGGACAGAGAGAGCTGGGCAGGAGAAAACGGAGGTGAGCCGGTTGAATAGGCGAAGGGAAGAAGAACCGCCCAAGGGTGCTCCGGCATGGATGACGACATTCGGCGATCTCATGAATTTACTTCTATGTTTTTTCGTTTTGCTTTTTTCTATGTCTTCGGTGGACGCGCAGAAATTTGATTTAATGGCTGCATCATTCAACCAGGCTTTTAGTGTGTTCGACAGCGTTTCTACGGGAATGGGAACAGGAGATGGAATTTTAATCAGCAATGGAGTGAACCAGTTAACTGAGCTGGATCAGTATATAAACAGTATAGGAAAAGCGAAGGATGAAGACGATGTTCCGGATTCTCTTGGTGAAGCAGAGAAGAAGATTGAAGAAGCCAAACTTAAAGAATCGGAAGAACTTGCTGAAAAGGTGGAAGAAGCGGTTGCAGAGCAAAGCCTGAAAGGCGTGGTGGATGTCGAATTCACTTCTCAATATGTGCAGCTTACGCTGCAAGGCTCCTTGCTTTTTGATTCGGGGAGCACCGTACTTAAAGAAGAATCATTTCCGGTGCTTGATAAAATAGGTGTTATACTGGAGCGTTATGCGGAAAGCACAATAGAGATAGAAGGACATACGGATAATGTTCCGATGTCCGGAACAAAATATTCTAATAATGATGAATTGAGCAGCGGAAGGGCGCTCTCAGTATTCAATTATTTAATTGAACATGCGAATCTTGACCCTGCAATCATTAAACATTCCGGCCGCGGTGAATACGTGCCGATTGCGGATAATTCAACTGCGGAAGGACGAGCGTTAAACAGAAGGGTAGAGATACGAATTTATAATTCGCTAAGTTCCTATTAAAAGAGCGGGAGGAAGTAGTAAAATGAATAAGAATTTATTGTCTATATTGATACTGGGGTTGCTGATTGTAAATATTGTTTTGACATCTATTATGATGTTCAGCGTAATCGGTGCTTCAAAAAGGACAACAGACCTCGTAACGGATATTGCTTCAGTATTGCAGTTAGAATTAGGAGAAGCAGGAGAAGAGGAGACGGTTCCGCTGTCACAGACAGAAGTTCACAATATTGCAGAGCCGATGACGGTTACCTTGAAAAGCAGTGAGGACGGAAATACTCACTATTGTCTTGTAGCCGTAGCGCTTTCCCTGAATACGAAGGCAGATGGGTATAAGGAGTTCGGCAACGAAGAAAGTATGACATCCTACGAGCCTCTCATTACCGGTGAGATTATAGACGTTATCGGAAGCTACACGATGGATGACTTGACGACAAGCGATGCGCAGAATGAGGCCAAAAAGGAAATTTTGAGACGCATTCAACGTATGTTTGATTCGAAATTCGTTTATAATGTTTCGTTTAGTGACATTAAGTTCCAATAATCTCCTATTAATCAAACAGGCAGGAGGTGACTTGAGTGGGTGAGGTACTGTCACAAAACGAGATTGACAATTTGCTTGCAGCGCTTAGCACAGGTGAATTGGATGTAGATGACATGCAGGAACAAGGCGAGAAGCAGGTGAAAAACTATGACTTCAAACGTCCGGCAAAGTTTTCCAAGGAACATTTGAGAACCTTGGAAATTATATATGAGCATTATGGTAGATTGATATCTACGAATTTACCGGTTTATTTACGAAAAAACATACAAGTCAGCGTAGCGAGTTCGGAAGCTGTTACATTTTCGGAATTTTCTAATGCGTTGTCCAATCCGGTTATTTTGGGAATTGTAAATTTTATGCCGTTACCCGGAAATATTATTGTGGAATTGTCTTGTAATCTGGGATTTGCGATGATAGACAGAA
The DNA here is from genome assembly GCA_012520655.1 of Clostridiales bacterium. Taxonomy (GTDB): domain Bacteria; phylum Bacillota; class Clostridia; order Lachnospirales; family Lachnospiraceae; genus Kineothrix. Next base: position 7,561 of record JAAYNW010000019.1, read on the forward strand.
TGCTCGGCGGACCGGGCGGAGCGCTGGAGAAGAATCGAGACTTTTCCGAAATCGAGATGACTATTATAGAAAAACTCATGATAGTCTGTATGCAGCTGATGCGTGAACCGTGGAAGAACGTTGTTGACGTGAATCCTATGATGGAAAGAATCGAGACGAATTCTCAGTTTGCTCAGGTTATCGCACCTAGCGACATGATAGCAATTGTCACTTTAAATATGAAGATCGGCGATGTCGAAGGATTGATGAATATATGCCTTCCTTACTTCACGCTGGAAGATGTCATGGATAAACTGAATACGAAATATTGGTATTCGACCATGCAGCAAAAGAATGACGAAAGTTACAATGAATATATCGAAGCACTAATTCGAAGGGTTGATATTCCTATAAAGGCGATTTTGGGGAAAAGCAGTGTTTTGGTTAATGATTTTGTTAATTTGCAGCCGGGTGATATTATCAGGCTGGATAAAAGGGTCGACAATGAACTGAGTGTTTATGTCGGAAATATAAAGAAATTCACCGCGTTACCGGGCTCCAGCAAAGATAAATATGCGGTAAGAGTCACCTCGGTAATCAGAGAGGGGGAATAACATGGATGGAATGTTATCTCAGGACGAAATAAATGCGTTACTAAACGGAATGGACTTGTCGGAGTCAGACAACAGCGGGGACTCAGCGACTTCCGGTGTGGAGGCCGCGCCCATAGACGAAAGCTTGCTTTTAGATGTAGAAAAAGATGCGATCGGTGAAATTGCAAATATCAGTATGGGCTCGTCTGCAACGACATTGTATTCCTTAGTAAATCGAAAAGTTAATATTACAACTCCCCGGGTGACGCTGTCTAATTGGGCGAGTATGACAGAGGACTATGAAAGACCCTGTGTGTTTATCCAAATAAGATACACTTCGGGATTGGAAGGCTCCAACATTTTAGTGTTAAAGGAGCATGACGTAAAGATTATCACGGATCTTATGATGGGTGGTGACGGAACGAATACGGATGGGGAGCTCGGAGAGATGCATCTCAGTGCAATCTCAGAGGCTATGAATCAGATGATGGGTTCAGCAGCGACATCTCTTTCCACAATGCTAGGCACTATGATTGATATCAGCCCTCCGGATGCCAGCTTGATAGACTTAAATGCTTTTAAGACGGGCAGCGATATTGCATCTTTTCTAGATGGCACATTTGTAAAAATATCATTTAGAATGCAAATCGGAGATTTGGTAGATAGTACGATAATGCAATTATATCCGATTGATTTTGCTAAGACATTATATGAGACTTTTATAAATAACCAGATAGGAAATCCTGAACCCGAGCAAGCACCGGATCCGATACCGGAACCGCCTCGAGTTCAGAATATACAGCAGCAAATGGGGATAGGAGGCAATGAAATGCAGCAGCAGATGGCGATGAGGGGGATGCCGCAGATGGGGATGCCGCAGATGCAGAGTATGAATGTTCAACCTGCACAGTTTCAAAATTTTTCAGCTGATTACAGCGGGCTTCAAAGTAATGAAAATATTGGTTTGATTATGGACGTACCGTTGGAGGTTACCGTAGAACTGGGGAGAACAAGTAAATCAATATCTGAAATACTGGATTTTGCACCAGGGACAATCATTGAGCTCGATAAGATTGCCGGAGAACCGATAGATGTATTGGTAAACGGTAAATTTGTAGCAAAGGGTGAAGTTGTGGTAATCGAAGAAAGCTTCGGTATTCGAGTAACAGAAATCATTAAATAAGAAGAGAAATAGGAGAAAAAGATATGGCGAAGAACATTTTAATTTGCGACGATGCAGCATTCATGCGTATGATGATTAAAGATATTCTTACAAAAAACGGGTATAACGTTGCGGGTGAAGCGGAAAACGGAGTGAAGGCAATTGAAAAGTATAGTGAATTGAATCCTGATCTCGTTCTTATGGATATAACAATGCCGGAAATGGATGGAATTATGGCATTGAAGAAGATTAAAGAGGCAGATCCTTCTGCACTTGTTATCATGTGCTCTGCGATGGGTCAGCAGGCAATGGTTATCGAATCTATTCAGGCAGGAGCAAAGGACTTTATTGTTAAACCTTTTCAAGCGGATCGTGTTTTGGAAGCCGTTAAGAAAGTAGTTGGATAGTTATGCTGCTTACCGTATCAAATGGTATGAATTCATTTTTGCAGTTTATGACTGTACTTGTTATTTTTATTTTTGTGTTGGTAATCACTTGGTTTTTTACCAAATGGATGGCTAATCTCCAAAGCGGGAAAATGCATGGTACGAATATAGAGGTCATAGAGACGTATAAAATTACTGCAAATAAATATATTCAAATAATAAAAACCGGAAATAAGTATCTTGCAATAGCAATAGGCAAGGATACGATTACGATGCTTGCAGAGATACCCGCCGAGCAGATTCATTTACCGGAAAAAGCGGGAGAAGGCATGCCCGATTTTAAGAAGATATTCGAAAAAGCGAAGATTATGGATAATGACCGAAAGAAATGAAGAATAGGCGAGATATATGAGAACAATTTTTTCCGGAAGAAGGATGATAAAAATAATGTGCCTGCTGTTTTCGGTAGGCATATTGTTGTGTATGGCCAGACCGATCTCCGTGCATGCAGCTGGTATTCGGGAATCGAATCTGACAGGCACTACCGATGAAAGAACAAATATCAAAAATCCGGGCGATGCACAGACGCCGGAGGATTTGAAAGAGCTTAATATAGCCAATACTGTGACAATCACGTATAACAACGGGAACGGACAGTTAAACGGCAGTCTGAGAATCCTCTTAACACTTACCTTGATAGCACTTGCCCCTACATTAATTATAATGCTTACCTCGTTTACCAGAATAATCATTGTTCTGCATTTTACGAGGTCTGCTTTGAATACCCAAACAGCGCCCCCGAATCAGGTGTTGATTGGGTTAGCTTTGTTTTTGACCTTTTTCATTATGCAGCCTACGCTGACAAAGGTATACGAAGAAGCGGTTGTACCTTTTGAGGCCGGAGAGCTTGATCAGAAGGAAGCTTTGGAAGTGGGAATGCAGCCTTTCAGAGATTTTATGTATGGTCAGACACTGGCGAAAGATGTAAGATTGTTTATGGATATTAGCCATACGGAGTGGCAGGGAGATTTGGCGAGTATTCCGACAACTGTTCTCATTCCCAGTTTTATCATAAGTGAGCTTAGAACAGCATTTATTATAGGATTTTTGATTTATATTCCGTTTATCGTTATAGATATGGTAGTAGCATCTACGCTTATGAGTATGGGTATGATGATGTTACCTCCGACCACTGTTTCCATGCCCTTTAAAATACTTTTGTTTGTGCTTGCGGACGGTTGGAATCTGATTATAGGAAGCCTTGTGAAAACATTTTATTAAGCTGAAATGGAGTTAATGTATGACGATTGATGACATAACCGCAATTTCTTCGACAGCACTATATCTGATTATAAAAATATCGGCTCCTATTTTGCTTATATCGCTTATTGTGGGCTTGATCATCAGTATATTTCAGACAGTTACATCGATTCAAGAGCAAACGCTTACTTTTGTACCTAAGATTATCTGTGTATTTCTGTCGATAATATTGTTCGGACATTGGATGATGAACGGGATATCTGAATTCATGGTAAGTTTATGGTCTGATTTTAGTGTCTATATAAGGTAGCGCTATGATTAATTATGTTTTTACGTATGCGAGTCTTGAATATTTTTTACTGATTTTTACGAGGGTTACTTGCTTCGTTTTTATCGCCCCGTTTTTCAGCATGAATAATACGCCGAGGCAGGTAAGAGTAGTATTGAGTTTTTTTGTGTCGTTGCTCGTCTTTTTTGTAATGGCACCTAATGAGCAGCTGGAATATGATACGTTGTTCGAGTATGCGGTAATCGTTATGAAAGAGGCTCTTACAGGGTTTATTATCGGATTTGGGGCTAATTTGTGCAATTCTATCGTGTCCTTCGCTGGGCATATAATCGATATGGAAACAGGTTTGTCCATGGTTATGATTATGGACCCGACGACAAAGGAATCAACGAGTATTTCCGGCGTCTTTTATCAGTATATGATAACTCTGATGCTCATTATAAGCGGAATGTACCAGTATCTTCTGAAAGCATTGGTAGATACGTTTACTTTGATACCGATAAACGGTGCCGTTTTCAAATCAGAGGCCTTAATGGAGACAGTAGTTCGCTTTATGAGCGACTACATTGTTATAGGATTTCGCATTTGCCTTCCCATATTTACAGTTATGATAATGATGAACGTCATTCTCGGTATATTGGCCAAAGTATCGCCGCAGCTCAATATGTTTGCTGTCGGTATTCAGATTAAGATTCTAGTGGGACTGGCAATATTGTTTTTGACAGCAGGAATGCTGCCAGTAGCATCTAATTTTATTTTTGAACAGATGAAAAAAATAATAGTATCTTTTGTAGAGGGATTGATGTGATTTTACGGTATAATCTCCAGTTTTTTGCTAAAGACGGTCCGGGTGGAGAAAAGACGGAACCTGCTACCGATAAAAAGTTAAGAGATGCCAGAAAAGAGGGACAGGTAGCAAAAAGCAAAGAAATAGGAAATGCTTTTGGACTTCTCACTTTATTTATAGTATTGAAGCTGTATGTCGCAAGTATGGGAAACAGTTTTATGGAAGTATTCTACGGTATTTATACGCAGATACCGGACCTTATAAAGCCGTATGGCGGCGGAGTTCCTGTCGCGAGTATTCAGACTGTATTTAACAACGTGGTTCTGGAGATGATAGTTATAATGGCTCCTGTTTTGCTAATAGGAGTTCTGGTGGCTTTCATCTGTGATGTGGCTCAAGTGAAATGGCGGCCTACCGGGAAGCCGTTACAGCCTAAATTAAGCAAATTAAATCCGCTGAAGGGATTTAAGAAGATTTTTTCCAAGGAATCCTTAATGGAACTTATTAAATCTTTTCTTAAGATCGGATTGATTATATATGTAGCGTATTCGTATTTGAAGGATAAGTACCATTATATTTTTCTTTTATATGATATTCCGCTGAAGCAGTCTATTCTGCTGATTGGAGAATTGGTTATTGACTTGGGCATACGGGTTTCTGCCATTTATATAATCATAGGTATTATAGATTTCGCATATCAGAAACATAAGTTCAAAGAAGATATGAAGATGACAAAGCAGGAGATAAGGGATGAATATAAGGATCAGGAGGGTGATCCGAAGATTAAGGGGAAGCAGAGACAGCGTATGCGTGAAGCGTCTCAGCGCAGAATGATGCAGCAATTGCCTCAGGCGGATGTGGTAATTACAAACCCTACCCATTATGCGGTTGCAATCAAGTATGACCCTGATAAGTACGAGGCTCCGATTGTTATGGCAAAAGGAGAAGATTATCTCGCACAGAAGATTAAAGATGTGGCGAAGGAGCATCACATAGAAATTGTAGAAAATAAGCCCCTTGCCAGAATGTTGTATGCGAATGTAGATGTCGGTGAACTGGTACCTCCGGAGTTGTATCAGGCGGTAGCTGAGGTGCTTGCATTCGTATATCATCTAAAGGGAAAAACGTAAGAAGAGAGGAGGAGTAAGGCATGAAAAAGGCGGATATAGGTGTAGCTTTATATATTTTGGCGGCATTCATTATGTTCATCGTGCCTGTGCCGGCTTGGTTGCTCGATATTTTACTCGCTTTTAATATAGCTGTTGCATTTACTGTTATGTTTGGGTGTATGTTTGTAAAGGAAGTATTGGAACTGTCTTTTTTTCCGACAATGTTGCTGTTTACGACCATATTCAGGATTGCGCTCAATGTTTCTTCTACCAAATTGATTTTGTCTACGGGCAATCCGGGTAATGTCATCGTAGTGTTCGGTAACTTCGTAGGTGGCGGAGACATTGTAATCGGTGTTATTATCTTTGTCATTTTAATTCTCATTCAGTTCATGGTTATCAATAAAGGTTCAGAAAGGGTAGCGGAAGTAACGGCAAGATTTACACTGGATGCCATGCCCGGTAAACAGATGGCAATCGATGCGGATTTGAATACGGGGGCGATTACGGATGCGGAAGCGAAGAGACGGCGCGAAAAGATTCAGGAGGAAGCGAGCTTTTTCGGTTCCATGGACGGTGCCGTGAAGTACGTTAAGGGAGATGCGATAGCCGGACTTATTATTACGGCAGTTAATATTGTCGGTGGTATTGCCGTGGGTGTGCTTCGTCAGGGAATGGATATCGGAGGAGCGATAGATAAATATACGATTCTCACTATTGGTGATGGCCTCGTGAGCCAGATTCCTTCTTTGCTAATTTCGCTTTCTACAGGTATCCTCGTTACCAAAGGTTCTAAGGATGCCGATTTCGGTACTATGCTTATCAGCCAGTTATTTGGAGTACCTAAGGTATTGTATTTAGTAGGATCCATTTTAGCGGTGCTCGGTATTATTACTCCGTTAAACGATCTCATCTTCGTCACCTTGGGGCTTGTATTTATCATATGCGGAAGGGTAATCGCAGGAACTATTGAAACGGCTAAGATAGAGTCACAGGTGGACATGGACGAGATGGCGGCGGAGGAAATCAGACAGCCGGAAAATGTAACGAGTCTGCTACAGGTGGATCCGATAGAATTGGAATTCGGTTATGGTATTATACCTCTTGCGGATGTGAATCAGGGTGGTGATTTATTGGACCGCGTTGTTATGATAAGAAGACAGATTGCTCTCGAACTCGGAACGGTTGTGCCGATTATTCGTTTGAGAGATAATATACAGTTAAATCCTAATCAGTATATTATTAAGATAAAAGGCGTTCAGGTAAGTGAAGGTGAGATTTTGTTTGATCACTATATGGCTATGAATCCAGGATATGTTGAAGAGGAAATAACGGGTATTCCTACCTTCGAACCTTCCTTCCATCTGCCGGCAATCTGGATTACCGAAGGACAAAGGGAGAGAGCTGAAAGCCTTGGTTATACGGTCGTAGATCCGCCGTCCATCATTGCAACGCACTTGACGGAGGTTATCAGGCAATATATTTCCGAGTTGCTTACAAGACAAGATGTGCAGAATCTGGTCAACAATATAAAGGAAACCAATCCTTCTCTGATAGAGGAATTGGTGCCGAAGCTGCTTAGCATCGGAGAGATACAAAAGGTATTGCAGAATATGTTGAAAGAGGGTATCTCCATCAGAGACTTGCTTACAATTTTTGAGACACTTGCAGATTATGCGGCGACAACGAGAGACACGGATATTCTGACAGAATATGTAAGGCAAAGCTTGAAGCGTGCCATATCCAGTAAGTATTTTCCTGCTAATGAAACGACCAGTGTCGTGACCATGGATCCAAAGTTAGAGCAGGAGATTATGAACAGTGTAAAGCAGACGGAGCAGGGTGCATATCTTACACTTGATCCGGAAAAGACGAAAACGGTCATTAAGTCTGTGGGAGAAGAAGTACAGAAACTGGAGAATCTTGGTAAGAATCCTATTATAATTACTTCTCCGATTGTGCGTATGTATTTTAAGCGGTTGACGGAAGAATATTATAGAGATTTGATTGTTGTTTCTTACAATGAAATTGAATCGAATGTAGAATTACAATCTGTTGGGATGGTGACAATAGCATGATAATTAAGAAATTCCAAGGAAAAACAGAAAATGAGGCTGTAGAAACAGCCAAAAAAGAATTAGGCAAAAATATTGTTATAATGAATGTGAGAGATGTAAAGAAAAAGGGAATATTCCGTTTTTTCCGCTCGGATATGGTAGAGGTTACAGTTGCTCTTGAAGAAGAAAATGAAAAGTATTATCCGGCAAAAAAAGAAGAAAAGATTGAGCCGGCTATTCCGTCAAAGGCTGCAAATCAATCAAGCTATAACGAGATGCTCAAAAACAGATTTTTTGGCGCCGAGAACTTAAACGAAGAAAAGAGAGAGAGTAGCTTATTGGAGGAAAAACTCGATAATTTGCATACTCTTTTGGAACAGCAGCTTCAGAGGCCGGAGAGTGAAAATGTAAAAGAAAAAGAAGAGGAAGGGGAAGAGATTCAGAGCGAACTGGAGAAATTCACCAAAGTATTATACAACACTATGCTGGATAACGAGATTAACGAAAAGCATGCCAACCAGATTATAGATGAGATAGAAAAGAATGTGAAGCCCAATATGCCGTTTGATTATGCGCTGGCCAATATCTATCAGAAAATGGTATTAAAGTTCGGCAAACCGGCCACTATAGTGCCTCCGGAAAACGGAACAAAGATAATTTTCTTTATAGGCCCTACAGGGGTCGGGAAGACAACTACCATAGCGAAGATAGCGTCGAAATATATAGTGGATGAGAAGAAAAAGGTAGCTCTTTTTACCGCCGACACTTACCGCATTGCGGCGGCAGAACAGCTTCGTACCTATGCCAATATATTGGAGGTTCCTTTTCGGGTGGTATATACTCCGGAAGAAATCGGTAATGCATTAAAAGACTTTGCAGGATATGATTATATTTTTGTAGATACCTCAGGACATTCCTTTCAGAACGAGGAACAGAAAGCCAACACAAGTGCACTGCTTCGCTCGGTGGATGGCTTGGCGGAAAAAGAGGTTTTTCTCGTTCTCAGTGCCACTACAAAATATAGGGACTTGATTCGTATTGTTGATTCCTATTCGCAGATTACAGACTATAAGTTGATATTTACAAAACTGGACGAAACATCAGCGATGGGCAATTTACTGAACATCAAATTGTATACGGGAGCATCATTATCTTATGTTACCTGCGGACAGAATGTGCCCGATGACATAGAAGAATTCAATCCACAGAAGACTGTAAAGGTATTACTTGGAGGACAAAAATAGGAGGACAGGATAAAACATGGATCAGGCTGAACAGTTACGGAACATTATAAAGGCCAACAGTCATCCACAAAGACCTTTGGCGCGTGTTATTACGGTTACAAGCGGAAAAGGGGGAGTCGGTAAATCCAATACGTCCATTAACTTAGCAATCCAATTTCGTAGAATGGGGCAGAGAGTAATCATACTCGATGCCGATTTTGGGCTTGCGAATATTGAAATTATGTTTGGAACAGCACCGAAATACAATTTGAGCGATTTGATATATAAGGGTAAAGATATTAAAGAAATTATTACATGGGGACCTATGGAAGTAGGGTTTATTTCCGGGGGGTCGGGAGTAGCGGCATTATCTAATCTTACAAAGGAGAGTTTATCTTATATTATTCAGAATCTGGCGGAACTCGATTCTCTTGCTGATACGATTATTATCGATACGGGGGCAGGAATATCCGATGCGGTGTTGGAGTTCCTCGTGGCAAGCCGAGAAATCCTATTGATAACCACGCCGGAGCCTACATCCATTACAGATTCGTATTCTTTATTGAAGGCACTATGCAGACATCCTGATTTTTCGAAGGAGGAGACAAAGGTTAGGATGATTGCCAATAGAGTTGGGAAAAATGGTGAAGGAGAGAATTTATATAATAAATTATATTCTGTTGTAACCAGGTATCTTAAGGTTCCTATGGAATACCTAGGAGAAATTCCCGAGGATGGACAGCTTTCCAAAGCGGTAATGCAGCAGAAACCTGTTTCTCTGGAAAGTCCGAATGCAAAATCAGCGCTGGCTTATGAAGGTATAGCGGCGAAATTAATGAATAGAGAAGTAGATATAGATACAAGCAGGAGAGGAATGGCGGCTATTTTTTCTCATATATTAGGTAGAAAGAGATAATGAAAAAGAGATGGTGAATCATGGCAGATAGAATATTATCAAAATATGTGATACCGGGGAATAGAGTTGATATAAGGGAAACGATAAAGATAAAGGGAAAAGAAGACAAGACCGAAATCAGGATTTATCAAAGCCAGGTATACGATATTCTTTCTGAAGATCGGATAGAGATTGTTATGCCCATGGAAAAAACAAAGCTTATTCTGCTTCCTATAGGCGGGAAGTTCGATTTGTTTTTTTACTTGGAGAACAGTATTTATCAATGCCGTGCAAAAGTAGTCGATAGAGATAAGAAAAATAATAATTATTTGCTTACAATGGATTTAATCAGTAATTTGCGAAGAGACCAAAGGCGGGAATATTTCAGATTCAGCTGTGCCATAGAAATGAACTCCAGAGAGCTTCAGCAGGATGAAATAGCGGCTTTGGAAAAAAATGTCGTAAAAGAAGAAGCCGTCGTTTCAGTACCGCCCCTTAATAGGAGCATTATCGTGGATATCAGCGGAGGCGGTTTACGTTTTGTGGCGGATTTTAAATATGATGCGGGCAGCATATTACTGTGTAAATATCAGTTGGATACGGATAAAGGACCTAAGGTATTTGAGATGCTTGGAAAGGTACTCAATATAAAAGGAGTTGACAACCGCCCGGGATTTTTCGAACATCGGGTGCAATATATTAATATTGATAAGGAAGTGCGTGAAGAAATCATTAGATTTATTTTCAACGAAGAAAGAAAAAATTTAAAAAAGAAAGGCGAAAAACAATAATTTCAGGCAGTTTTTTGAAGCTTGGTGTAGAATATGCAAAAAATATTGATTATTGATGACTTTGCACTCATGAGAAGGATGGTCTGTGATATAATCAATAAAGATAATAAATTCCAAGTGAAAAACAGAGCCGAAAAGGATAGTGGTGCTTATGAATGCGAGTATAAGTCAAGTGCCGGGCGGTAAGATTATAGCGATTGCTAGTTCTACCGGCGGTCCCAAGGCATTACAGGCAGTGATTACCAAATTGCCGGCAAGATTAAATGCGCCGATAGTTATTGTGCAGCATATGCCGCCCGGATTTACGGCTTCTTTGGCAGAACGGTTAGATATGCTAAGTGAATTGAAGGTAAAAGAAGCCGAAGACGGTGATGCGCTGACAGCGGGCAGTGTATATATTGCCAAAGGCGGCAAACATCTGAACATACGCCAATCGGGAAGTCGTCATGTGATATACTATACTGACGAGCCCAATAGAGAGGGCGTGAAGCCTTGCGCAAATTATATGTACGAATCGCTGGCGGAGAGCAGGTATAGCGAAGTTGTATGTGTTGTTATGACAGGAATGGGCGCTGATGGAACAAAAGGAATTACTTATCTGAAAAAACAAAAGAAAATACATGTCATTGCACAAGATGAAGAGAGCTGTGCGGTATATGGAATGCCCAGGAATATAGTGAATGCCGGGCTGTCCAACCAAGTAGTTCCTCTTGAACGCATTGCACAGGAAATAATAACGAACGTGGGGGTAATGTAAAATGGACGTAAGCCAATATCTCGAAATTTTCCTTGATGAAACAAAAGAACATTTACAAAGCTTGAATACTGAAATATTGAATTTGGAGCAGGATCCAGAAAATGTGGATACTATTAACGAAATATTCAGAGCGGCGCATTCTTTAAAAGGTATGGCAGGAACTATGGGCTATAAGAGAATGCAGGCGCTTACTCATGATATGGAGAATGTATTCTCAGAAGTGCGCAACGGGACAATTAAGGTTAAGGGTAATATGATCGATACTCTTTTCAAATGTTTGGACGCTTTGGAAGAATATTTGAATACGATTCAAGAGTCCGGCGATGAGGGGACGAATGACAATGCGCCTCTTATAAAACTCCTTAACGAAGTATTGGAAAGCAAAGAAAACGATTCGGAAAATCCAGGATCTGAGAAAGCCCAGGATGTTTCATCCGACAGCGCTAATATTACAAAGCAGTGTGTGCAAGTACGCGATATAGTGTTTGATGATACGCAGAAGCACGTTCTGAATGAAGCGATTAAACAAGGTAAAAATGTGTATGATATTGCCGTAAGAGTTCAGGAAACCTGTATTTTAAAGGCAGCGAGAGCATTTCTTGTATTTAAAGCATTGGAAGAGTTGGGTGAAATCATCATATCTACACCTCCGGTACAGGATATTGAAGATGAAAGATTTGATTTGGATTTCAACTTGATTTTTATTTCCGACAGTCCTCTCAATAAAGTAGTGGCTGCGGTTAAAAATGTTTCGGAAATCGATGATGTACAAGCATCCGTAGTCGAGAAAGAAAAACTTGCATATAAGTTTGAAGAAGGCAGGGAGACAGAACTACTCGCATCTTCCGAGCAAAATGGAAATATGGAAGCTACTTTGGCAGATAAACCGGTTTATGTGGCGCAAAACGCAACGGGTGGTACTGGCAAAGCGGCTGAGAAGAAGACACAGGTGTCCAAACCTGTGGTCAATAGAACTGTTCGTGTGGATATTGAAAAATTAGATGTACTTATGAATTTGGTAAGTGAGCTTATTATCGCGAAGAATTCCTTAGTATCTGCTTCCGGCGGAGACAGAGGAAACAGTTCGGGATTCAATGAACAGATAGAATATTTGGAAAGCGTAACGACGAACCTTCATGAATCCGTTATGAAGGTACGAATGGTTCCTATTGAAAGCGTTGTTAATAAATTCCCAAGAATGACCAGGGATTTGTCAAAGAAATTAAACAAGAAGATGGAATTATATATGTCCGGTGAAGAAACAGAACTTGACCGTACAGTTGTGGATGAAATCGGAGATCCGTTGATGCACTTGCTGCGTAATGCTGCGGATCATGGATTGGAGTTAGCTCAGGTACGTAAAGAAAAAGGAAAACCGGAAGTTGGTTCTATTTTCCTCGATGCTTATCAGGACGGTAATAACGTAGTAATTGAAGTACGGGATGACGGTGCCGGAATTAATACGGAAGAAGTAAAGAATAAAGCGGTAAGCAAAGGTATCATTACTGCGGATCAGGGAGAAAATATGTCCGAGCAGGAGATTGTGAATCTTTTGTTCCATGCCGGATTCTCCACATCGGAGGTAGTGTCCGATGTATCGGGAAGAGGCGTCGGGCTGGATGTAGTAAAATCCAAGATTGAAGCTTTAAGCGGTGAAGTGGAGGTTAAGAGTAAACTCGGGGTAGGAAGCACGTGGACGATTCGCCTTCCTTTGACTTTAGCTATTATTCAGGCTTTGATGGTAGATGTAGGAGGAGAAAAGTACGCTATTTCTCTCGGTTCTATCCAGACGATTGAAGACATTTCTCCGAGTGAAATTAAAACGGTGCAGAATAAAGAAGTAATCCATTTGAGAGGAATTGTTATTCCGCTTATCAGATTGAGCGGTGTACTCGATATCGCGAGCAAGAAGGGCCCGGAAGATAATATGACGGTTGTTATCGTAAAAAAGGGCAGCCGGTTGGCGGGTCTTGTAGTAGATGAACTTATGGGACAACAGGAAATCGTTATCAAGTCTTTAGGCAGATATATTACGAAATGTAAGATAATTAGCGGAGCCACCATTTTGGGTGATGGCGAAGTTGCACTTATTCTTGACACGAATGCGTTGTTTTAGGGAGGAATAACAAATGGAAGAATTAAAAGTCGGTTTAGAAAATGAGACCACTCAATTTATTGTAGTGAGATTGGGTGAGGAACAGTACGGCATAAACATTAAATATGTGGACAACATCGTGCGCATGCAGCATATTACGAGAGTTCCCAAGGTACAGGAATATTTAAGAGGGGTTATTAATTTAAGGGGAGAAGTAATCCCGGTTATGAGTATTCGAGTAAAAATGGATTTGGAACTCGATGAATATACAAAGTCTACGAGAATTATTATTCTGAAGCTGGAGCAGCAAGGAAATATCGGAATTATCGTAGACGAAGTGAAGGAAGTAGTCACATTGGACAGCTCACAAATTGAAAAAGTGGCATATGACAGTAAGGAAGAAAAGGAGAACTTTATCTCCGCCATTGGAAAATATGAGGATGGCGGATTAATATCTCTTCTTGATTTAAATGCTGTGGTATTGGATAAAGAGAATATATAGGAGGTTTCTTTGTGGCTAATCTGGATTTGGAGACTGTGTCTCAGGAATATTATGACGTATTAAAGGAATTGGGAAATATAGGGGCAGGAAATGCCACAACTGCTTTGGCACAGATGTTGCAATGCAAAGTCGATATGTCTGTGCCGCAGGTAAGATTGTTAAACTTTCAGGATGTCGCTTCTCTCATGGGAGGAGAAGAGCAGCTTATGGCCGGAATATACCTTGGTGTAGACGGAGACATTACCGGTAGCATTATGTTTTTGCTCGAGAAGGGCTCGGCCAGGCATTTGGTAAGCAAGCTCATGGGAATGGCGTTAGAAGGCGAAGACTTCTCGGAAATGGAGATGTCAGCCCTGCAGGAGGTTGGGAATATTATTACCGGCTCTTATCTGAATTCTTTATCTTCTCTTACAGGACTATGCGTATATCCTACGATTCCATCCTTGGCAGTGGATATGGCAGGGGCTATTTTGAGTGTTCCTGCAATTGAGTTCGGAACTTTGGGAGATAAAATATTATTAATACAGACTCAGTTTTTTGATGAGATTCAATTGGATGGTTATTTTATTCTTATTCCTGATTTGGAGTCTTACGGAAAGATATTGTCCTCTCTCGGAATTATGTAAGGGCAGTTTGTACAAGAGAAAAATAGGAGACTCAGGAGAGATATGAGTGAAATAATAAAAGTCGGAATGGCTGATTTAAAAGTATGTGTAAGTCCGGATGCCGTTACAACTTTAGGACTAGGGTCTTGTGTGGGAATTGCAATTCGGGATCCTATTACTAAAATTGGAGGTTTGGCACATATTATGCTGCCGGACAGTACACAGATAAAAAATAATAGTAATATTCCTAAATTTGCGGATACAGGAATAGTCGAGTTAGTGCGGCAGCTGGTTGCATTAGGAGCAAATCAGGGACGCCTTGTAGCGAAGATAGCAGGAGGAGCACAGATGTTTGCTTTTCAGAATAAGTCGGATATGGTACGTATCGGGGACAGAAATGTTGAAGCTACGAAGAAAAAATTGTCAGAGCTCAAAATACCGGTTTTAGCACAGGATACGGGTGACAGCTATGGAAGGACAGTAGTGTTTTACCCTGAAACGGGCGATTTTGTAATACGTGCGGTCGGTAAGGAACAGAGAGTAATATAAGAAACAGAAAAAGAGGGGGGAATGGCAATGAGAAGAAAATTGATACCACCTTTTTTGATGCTGTTTGTGGGTGCGATAACCAGTATTATTATGTGGACTTTTCACTATGAAACCAAAACTATGCTTTTGATTTTGCTTGGAGTATTAATTGCTTTTTACATAATAGGCTGTTTATTAAAATGGATGCTGGATCTTTTTGATAAACAGAATGAAGTGTCAAAGACGGCAGATGAAGATGAAAAACAATTAGAGGAAGCTGCAAAAGATGAAGAAGGACAGGTGAACTCATAGAGAAGATAATCGTAAGTGCAACTGGAGGAGAGTATGGACGAAACAGGCAGAAAAAAGTTGTGGGAGGAATACGGGAGAGGAAAGACACCTGAAATACGTGAAAAACTTATATTGGAATATGCTTCGCTTGTAAAGCTGGTAGCCGGCAGACTCAGTATGTATTTGGGGTATAATGTAGAATATGATGATTTGGTAGGCTATGGTATATTTGGATTGATTGATGCGATTGATAAGTTTGACAGTATGAAGGAGGTGAAGTTCGAGACCTACGCAAGCCTTCGTATCAGAGGAGCAATCCTTGATCAGATTCGTAAAATGGACTGGATTCCAAGAACGATAAGGCAGCGTCAGAAAAGAGTAGATACGGCTATTAAAGAAATTGAAGCAATGTATGGAAGAAATGCGACTGAGGAAGAAGTTGCAGCAGCGCTTGGAATTTCGGAGACAGAATACGGGGAATGGCAGTCCCAGATGAAAATCACCAGCGTGGTATCTCTAAATGAATTCATGGAACAGGGAAGCGAGGTACCTGCCGAAAATAATAGAAACGCACATTTTGACAGCCCGGAAGAAGTGATTGAAAAAGCAGAGCTCAAGAAGGTATTGGGTGAAGCTTTAGAACTGCTCACTGAAAAGGAACGCAGAGTAATTGAATTATACTACTATGAAGACTTAACTTTAAAAGAAATAAGCAATATATTGGAAGTGTCGGAATCAAGAATTTCACAGTTGCATACGCGCGGGTTGCAGAAAATGAAAACTAAGATGGGGAACTACATAGGGATATTGACTATGAGTTAATGGGGATATTTTATTATGAATGGATATTTTCAATTGATTTGTGAAGAAGGTACAACAAAATTGCAGGTATTTCCGCCGACAGACGGCGGGGATCCGGTTAATGTGAGTGAAATAGTAGAATACTTGTCGAACAGGGGTATTCCATATGACAATCAGGCATTGCATTTCATTACGAGGAAGAAAGACCCCTTTTTGATAACTATAAATAATGTGACGAGTATTGAAGAACGAGAAGGATATAAATTGACAATCAGTCCGGATAAAATGATTGCGGTAGCCCGCTTTTACCCGCCGTCGCTTAATGGAGAAAATATGACCAAGAGCGAATTCTTAGATGATCTTGGTTTTAAAGGCATAAAGTTTGGAATACTTGAAGAAGAAGTAAATAATTACTTTGCTAAGAGACGTTATTGCGAAGATATTATAGTAGCAAGGGGAAGAGAACCCCGCCATGGGTCGGATGCTTATATAGAGTATTATTTTACTACCGACTTAAAGGCAAAGCCTACGTTAAAGGAAGACGGAAGTGTAGATTTTTTTAATTTAAACACGATAAATCACTGTCATAAGGGTGATGAGGTCGCAAGATTATTTCCGGAGGACCATGGGGAAGCCGGCATGAATCTGATGGGGGAGAGGTTAAAGCCCCGCGACGTAAAGAAAAAGATGTTGAAATACAGCAGGAACGTTACGCTTTCAGAAGATAAGCTCAGCTTGATTTCCGAAGTGGACGGTCATGTGGCTTTAGTGGATGATAAAGTATTTGTTTCGGATGTCTTAGCTGTCGATAATGTAGACAATTCTACAGGAAACATAGATTATGAAGGAAGTGTTCAGGTAAAAGGAAATGTTTGTGCGAATTTCTCCGTGAAAGCGAGAGGAAATATAGAGGTTCAAGGAGTTGTAGAAGGTGCTTATCTGGAAGCCGGTGGCAATATTACAATTGCCAGAGGCATGAATGGCATGAATCGCGGAGTGCTGAGAGCACAGGGAAATATCGTTGCTAAGTATATGGAGAATACAACAGCGACGGCAGGAGGATTTGTAGCGTCGGAATCTATTCTGCATAGTAAGGTGCAGGCAGGAACTGAAGTAACGGTAAGCGGAAAGCGCGGATTTATTACGGGTGGGCGTGTTTGTGCGACGAATTCTATAACCGTAAAAACTTTGGGTTCGCCTATGGGAGTGGACACAATTGTAGAAGTTGGGGCAAATCCTGCGACAAAAACTCGAATCCAAGAGTTGCAGAAAGAAATTATGGAAGCTACAAAAGTAATCAAGTCCGTTCAGCCGATATTAACTTCAACACAGCAGAAGCTCGCGAAAGGCGTGAAGCTTTCTCCGGAGCAGATACAGTATATGAAGTCTTTAATCTATCTGAGTAGAGAAAAAACGAAAGAGGTAGAAGAAAAAACAGCGGAAGTGGATGGACTGCAGGAATTTATAGGCAATTTAACCGGAGCACAGGTTATTGTGACCGGTATGGTATATGGGGGAACGAAAATATGCATAGGAGATGTGTCCTTGATAATAAAAAGTGAAATGCAATATTGTAAATTCCTCAAAGCTGATGGAGAAGTAAAAATGTCAGCGCTTTAATTAAAGGAGGTCATAACAATGTCAATTAGCCGTATTGAATTACAAGGTCAGATTACGCGGGCACAGGATTACACAACGATAAAGCATAATGAAGACAATAAAGGATTAATTGATCAGAACAATTTCCAAAAGCAATTCAGCAAAGTTGTGGATGAACGTATGACACAAGTGCATCAAGGCGAAAACATCGAGAAGGAAAACAAGCGTTTTGATGCCAAAGATAAGGGAAATGGCGAATATTCAGGAGATGGCGGGCAGCACCGTAAAAGGAAAGACGAGAAAAAAGAAGAAGACGGGAAAGTTATGATTAAAAATATAAATAGGTTTGATATAAAGATTTAGGAGAAGACAATATATGAATACAGCGGAAATTGTTCTTCTTATTGTTGGCGGAATTATTTTGCTATTAAGTTTTATCTTGCCTGCATGGAAGGAAAAAACCAATGAAAAAGAACCGCAGATAGATAAAGGACAAATAAAGGAATTGGTAGAAAAAGAAGTAGAAGAAGCAAAAAAGCGTATTGGTGATATTGTCGATGAGACGGTCACTTATTCCATGGAAAAGACGGAACGCACCATGGAACGGCTGGCTAATGAGAAAATTATGGCTGTTAACGAATACTCGGACCTCGTTCTGGATAAAATCAACAAGAATCATAATGAAGTAATTTTCCTATATGATATGTTAAACGATAAGCACGAGAATCTGGTAAATACGGTGAGTGCGGCCGGAAAAGTGGCAAAAGAAATACAGCAGGTAGTTAAACAGCCTGAAGAGGGACTGCCCTTTGCGGAAGAAAAAACTGAAGAAGCAGTATCTGTGGGTGATAAAACAGTCGAAATCCAACAGCCTGAGTTCGTACCCATTGCTCCGGAAAAGGTAGAAGTGAAAAGGGGCGGCAGGCGTAAGGCGGCGGATGCGGAGAAGACAAAGGTAGTAGGAAGTAAGGCAGAAACTAAGAGCAAGACTGCAAAAAGCGCACCTGCGGCAGTAGAGGAAAAAAGTATAAATAATAATGAAAAGATATTAAATCTGCATAAAGAGGGGAAATCTCAGACCGAGATAGCGAAGGAATTAGGACTCGGTGTCGGAGAAGTAAAGCTAGTAATTGATTTATTTGAACAGGCATGAAGTATGTATGCTGAAGTTAGGAACGGGCAGGAACAGATATGAATTTAAAATATTACTTGAGAGGACTAGGCTTAGGGATTATAATTACCGCTCTTATTATGGGATTTGCAGGTGGAAAAAAAGAAACGCTTACTAACGAAGAAATCATAGCGAGGGCGAAAACGCTTGGAATGGTAGAAAACAAGGTCCTGACAGAGTATACGGAAGAAATGAATAATGAAGGCGCGTCGAAAAATGAAGGCGAGGCCGATCAAACGGCGAATACAGAAAAAATGAAGCCGGAGGAACAGCCGGCCAATACGGAAGACATAAAGCCGGAAGCAAATTCTGAAAATACCGATGAAGAAGTAATTGACGACATGAGTGTCGAATCGGATGTAGAAGTGTCGGAGCCCGCTGTATTTTCTGTTAAAAGAGGAGAATCTACGCGCAGCATAGCCAAAAGGCTTGAGGAAATCGGTTTGATTACATCGGCGGAAGATTTTAACACTTATTTATTAAAGAAAGGGTATGATAGGAAGATTGTTGCTGCGGAATATGAGATACCTTCAGATGCCGACGAGAATGCGATTGCAAGGATACTTACAGGTGAAAAAGTAGAGAAAACAGAACCCTAAAGAGAAAATAAAATAATTTGCGTAAATTTAGTAAAAACCCTTGTCAGAAGGGTTTTTATTATGTTATAATTCGTCTGTTGTGACTATAAATCACGTGTGCTCATTTGTTGTCGGTGCTTTTGGACGTTTAAAGTAGGCAATGGAGTGTAAGGTACGCGGAAGCATATTAACCAAATGGAGGAAAAAACATGAGCGTTATTTCAATGAAACAGTTATTAGAGGCAGGTGTTCATTTTGGACATCAGACAAGAAGATGGAACCCTAAAATGGCTCCTTATATCTTCACAGAAAGAAATGGTATTCATATCATTGACTTACAGAAATCTGTAGGTAAAGTTGATGAAGCTTACAAAGCTGTATTTGATATTGCAGCACAGGGCGGAACCATTCTTTTTGTAGGTACGAAAAAGCAGGCACAGGATGCTGTTAAATCAGAGGCAGAACGTCGCGGAATGTTCTATGTAAATGAAAGATGGTTGGGCGGTATGCTTACTAACTTTAAGACGATTCGCAGCAGAATTGATAGATTGAAGAAAATTGAAACTATGTCACAGGACGGAACTTTTGACGTTCTTCCTAAAAAAGAGGTTATAGCACTTAATAAAGAGTGGGAGAAGCTCGAGAAGAACTTGGGCGGAATCAAAGAAATGACAAGGATTCCGGATGCTATTTTCGTAGTAGATCCTAAGAAAGAAAGAATCTGTGTGCAGGAGGCTCATGCACTTGGTATTACATTAATCGGAATCGGCGATACTAACAGTGATCCGGAAGAACTCGACTATATTATTCCGGGTAACGATGATGCTATCAGAGCTGTTAAATTAATTGTTTCCAAAATGGCAGATGCTGTAATTGAAGCTAATCAGGGTGCAGAAGTATACGTAGATGAAGCAGTAGAAGAAATGGTAGAGGAAGCTGCTACAGAAGCAACCGATATTGAAGAAATCGCAGCAGAGTAATCTTAGTATATGGAGGACAAATAAATGAACATTACAGCAGGAATGGTAAAAGAATTAAGAGAATTGACCGGCGCAGGAATGATGGACTGTAAAAAGGCGCTTGCCGAGAACAATGGCGATATGGAAGCATCTATAGAATATCTGAGAAAAAATGGTCAGGCGAAAGCAGAGAAAAAGGCCGGCAGAATCGCAGCGGAAGGTCTTTGCCGTGTAGCTACGGTAGGAGATAAATGTGCGGCAGTCGTTGAAGTTAACTCTGAAACAGACTTCGTTGCAAAGAATGAAGATTTCCAGAAGTTTGTAGAATTGGTTGCAGAGCAGGCAGTAGCTTCTGAATCGGCAGATATCGATGCATTTATGGCTGAAGCATGGAAAGCAGATACTTCCAAGACTGTAAAAGAAGCCTTAGTTGAAAAAGTTTCGGTTATCGGTGAAAATCTAAATATCAGAAGATTTGAAAAGGTAGTAGCAGAGAACGGCTGCGTAGTAACCTATGTACATGGCGGCGGAAGAATCGGCGTTATCGTAGAAGCGGTTACCGATGTTGTTAACGATTCAATAAAAGAAGCGCTTACGAACATCGCTATGCAGGTTGCGGCACTTTCTCCTAAATATGTATCTACCGAGGACGTTTCTGAAGAATACAAAGCACATGAGAAAGAAATTATAACAGCACAAATTTCTCAGGATCCCAAAATGGCAGGTAAGCCTGAAAAAGTTATTGAAGGTGCGGTAATCGGACGTCTGAATAAAGAATTAAAGGAAGTATGCTTGTTAGAGCAGACTTATGTAAAAGCTGAAGACGGAAAGCAGACTGTTGCTCAATATATTGCACAGGTTGCAAAAGATAACAGTGCAAATCTTTCAATTAAGAAATTCGTTCGTTTTGAAACAGGTGAAGGTCTTGAGAAAAAGGAAGAAAACTTTGCAGAAGAAGTTGCAAAGCAAATGGGCAACTAATTTCTTAACGAAAACTTTGCTCGTTGTTTAAAGATAGAAAAGGAAGTCGTGAGTGTTGGTGAGGATATATTGCGAAAGTGATATATCCTCATTTTTTATAAAAAATTAAAGTATTATGTTACAAAAAGTGGTATACTGGAGGAAGTTGGTAAATAGTATTTTGACTTGTGTTTTTAGACTAAGAAAATTTAGTCAAGACAAAACCAAAATATATTGCAGTAGAAAGGGGGAAAAGTATTTGATTAATCCGGTTAGTATGTCAAGCCAATCATATTCCTCATCTGTGGCTTTGCACCAATCTCCGGCTATGGAAAAACAAGGTTCAGAAGAGTTGACAACAGTAACAACTCATTGCAATAAGAACCACGAACATACGCCAGAATGTCCACACACAACCTTTACTCGTCCAGCAAGCGGCGCAGAAGGAAAAGGACAGTATGTAGATGTATTTGCTTAATAAATCCAATTTAGTAAAAAGCAAAATTGCAGTTTAATTGAACTAGCAATAACTGGAATTAACTAGAATTAACAGCACCACCACAAATCAGATTGGGTGGTGCTGCTTTCAGTTCAAGCTATACACACATAAATGCATCGATTCTATTCAGAGATAATCCAAAAAAAGACCATCCGAAGAACCGGTTCCAGCGGAACCCGGATACAGTATTGCGGCTTACTTGAATAGGAAACATCCAGAATTCATTTCCGTTATTTAACCAGACATAGGTGAAGTTCCCCAGACAGTTTCGGATAGAAGAAGAATCAACTCTAAATGTAGTCATTTGTCTGGAAGGGGTATAGTTTGGAGGAGCTGTGCGAGGGGCATTTCCGAAAGTGTCGCCCGGACTCCCCCCAGGACCGGAACCGGGGCGGAAGCCTCCCGGAAAAGGGGGCGGCGGATTTCTTGGCGGTTGACTGTACTGAGAATCTATAAAGTCTCCTTGGTTAAAACGTTCCATTTATTTTCTCCTTTAAAATGACATAAATACTAATAATATTATATTATAGAATATAAATAGTGGAACCTAATATATCCCTTGAGGTTATAAAACGTTTCCGGCGATTCTTGCACTCAGAAAAAGGTGCATTTGTATTTGCCGAAAAATATGGAACAGCAAAATAATGCTGCGAAGAATAATCATGGTAGTAATTTTTTTTACAATACAGTATAATAGGCTGGTATCGAGGACAACTGATCGATGAACGGAGCGGATAAATGGATAGTATTAAGCAGAATATTCTGCTGGTCTATGAAAATATGACAGCAGTTGAAAGAAGTATAGCGGATTTTTTTATTAATAATAGTGAAATGATGAACTTTTCTTCAAAGAATATATCAAAGCTGCTCTATATTTCAGAAGCTACTTTATCTAGGTTTGCGAAGAAATGTAATTACAAGGGTTATAGAGAATTTATATTTGCCTATGAAAAAGAACTTCAGGAAGAGCTGTATGAAAGAAATATAAGTGTATTGACAAAAAAGGTAAAACATACATATACTAGACTTTTGGATGAAGGCTTTCATATTCTGGATGAAGAAAAGGTCAAGCGTGTGTCAGACATGATGAATACTCATCCGCGTGTCATTGTTTGCGGAATGGGGAGCTCCGGATATACCGCACAAGAATTTCAGCTGCGATTCATGCGGCTTGGTATGAATATACAGGCGGTTACCGATTCGCAGATGATACAGATGGCGATGGCAGTGACTGACGAGAACTGTATGATATTTGCCATTTCATTAAGCGGTAAGACAAAAGCGATATTGGATGCCGTCAAAATGGCAAAGGCAAAAGGGGCTTATGTGGCAATGATTACTTCCAATCAGGAGGTAGAGGTTCAAAAAGACTGTGATGAAATATTATATGTTGCGACGGCCAAGAATCTGGATGGAGGAACCATGATATCACCTCAATTTCCTATTTTGGTTCTTGTAGATGTGTTTTATACCTATTATTTTGAGAATGATGCTAAAAATAAAATAATGAAATATCATGAAACTCTTTCAGCACTGAGAGGATATGGTATGACAGAAATGGAGAAGAGAAATGTATGACGAAATTTATCTGGGAATTGATATAGGCGGCACGGATGTAAAAATGGGAATCATGAATAAAAACGGAGAACTGCTTGCATCTGATACGGCAACTGTCAATTTTGATATGTATGAAACGCCCATATTGCGGACGGTAAAAAGGGCTTCGGCGGCTTTTTTGGGAAAATATTCAGAATATGAGAATAAGATAAAAGCGATTGGAGTATCGGCTACCGGGCAGATTGATTCAAGAGCAGGTGTTGTGACAGGAACAGCAGGCCATATAAAGAATTGGCAAGGTAGCAGAATAAAAGAAGAACTGGAAGAGCAGTTTCATCTGCCGGTTGCCGTGGCAAATGATGCAAATTGCGCTGCATTAGGGGAATACTGGATAGGTGCGGCCAAAGGAGTAGAAGATGTCATTGTGATTACGGTTGGCACAGGAATCGGCGGAGGTATCATTACAGGAGGCAGATTGCTTTCCGGAGCACGTGGAATTGCAGGAGAACTTGGTCACTTTTCCATTCAGTCGGGCGGAGTGGAGTGCACATGCGGAAATAGGGGCTGTTATGAACGTTATGCTTCCACAACCGCTTTGGTCAAAATGATATCCGAAAAGCAAAAAATAGGGGAACTGAAAGCGTTTACAGATGAAATAAGCGGGAAGACCATATTCGAAGAACTGGGAAAAGGTAATGCAAAACTGCAGGCTTTTGTGGATGAGTGGATAGATTATGTGTCGGCCGGACTGGTAAGCCTTGTGCACATTTTTAATCCATCGCTTATTATAATAAGCGGAGGCGTGAGTATGCAGAAGGAGCACTTTATTGAGCCGTTGGCAGCCAAGGTAAAGGCTCGAATTATGCCGGCCTACCGTAAGGATCTTGAAATCAGACAGGCTGAATTAAAAAATAATGCAGGCCTGGCCGGAGCAATATACAACTGCATTTGTACGCATAATTGAGAACCGGGGATTATGAAGGAAAAGTAAACCCGAGACGGAAAATAAGGGTGGGGACCGATGTTGGCTCCCACCCTTGCCTTGTTTTTTTAATATATCCATAAGGAAAATCGACTATCTTCGGGAAATCCATAAAGTGCTTCTTCGTCTGCGACAATTGTCAGATTTTTATGCAGCTGAAGGATAGAGGCAGGTACTTCCGGAGTAACGGGTCCTGTAAGTGCGCGGCACAGGGCATCGGCTTTGCCGTGACCGCAGGCAATCAGAACAATTTTCTCCGCCTGAAAGATATTCCCGATTCCCATGGTTATAGCTTGACGAGGAACATCCTCTTCCTTGTCAAAGAGACGAGAGTTAGCCTTAATCGTACTTTCCGTCAAATTGACGATGTGTGTACCGAGAATGAAATTATCCCCGGGTTCATTGAATCCGATATGACCATTATTGCCGATGCCAAGAAGCTGCAGGTCAATCCCCCCAAGCTTCTGAATAAGAGAATCGTAATGTTTGCACGCATCTTGTAGTTCGGAGGTATAACCATCAGGAAGATGGGTATTTTGCATATTAATATTTATATTTGAGTAAAAGTTTTTTTTCATAAAATAATGATAGCTTGCACTGTTATCAGGTGCAAGACCTACATATTCGTCCAGGTTAACCGAAGTAATAAGAGAAAAATCCACGTCTCCTTTCTGGCACCATGCGGCAAGCTGATGATAGGCACCTATTGGTGAAGAACCGGTAGCGAGTCCCAATATACTGTCCGGTTTCGAGATGACCTGCGCCGATATGAGAGTAGCAGCCCTTCTGCTAACGGATTCATAATCTTTTTCTTTATAAATTCTGATGTTTTTCATATAAATATTTCCTTTCTATGTTTTTTCACTTTTACAATTATAATGAGTTTATTTTTTTCGGACAATGAAAGGACGGATTTGGGAAGAAGTTTCATAAAAAAGTGTCAAAAAGCACTTTTTATGATTGTACTTTCCAAAAGGACCGGATTTATTGAAACAAATAAGAGGTATTGATATAATTCAGTCAATTGCAGAGGAAACGACGAAAGGAAGAATCCTGAATGAAAATAAAAACGTCCGATTTATCCCATATGCTGAAACCAATTGTTGAGAATGCCAATTTCTTTTTGCAGGATAGTCCTGATGAATGTGAATATATGCTTGTTGCCTGCCAAAATAAAAACAGCGGCTATTCTTTGTATAAGAAAGACGGTGTTTTATCAATTGAATATGCCAAGCTGCCGGATCTTGGAAGAGCTATATTGAGTGCGGCACAAGCGGCTGGCAATTTGGAATATGAAGAGAAAAAATATTTTGGTGATTTTGGTTATATGCTGGACTGTTCCAGAAATGCTGTTCCGACATTAGGGACATTGAAAAAGCTGATATCCTTGCTGTCACTGCTCGGATACGACTTCCTGGGACTTTATATAGAGGATACTATAAAGGTATCGGAAGAACCTTATTTGGGATATATGAGAGGAGCTTTCACTCCGGCTGAGATAAAGGAAATTTCGGCTTTTGCTGCAGAATATGGAATGGAAATCAGACCTTATGTCCAGTCGTTGGCTCATTTCAATCAAATTAAAAGATATGAAGAGTATCAGAAGCTGATTGATACCGATGATATTTTACTGGTAGACAGCGAACGCACTTATGAATTCCTGGATCGTTATTTAAGAACGATTGCAGAGTGCTTTTCCTCCGAGAAAATCAATATCGGAATGGATGAAGCACATATGGTAGGGCTTGGGAAGTATCTGGATTTCCACGGATATAAGAACCGTTTTTCTATTATGAGCACTCATTTGGAAAGAGTCACCAAACTTTGCAAAAAGCATGGAATGCAGCCGCAGATATGGAGTGACATGTTTTTTAGGCTGGCATTTGGCGGACAGTATTACGAGACAGATAAGAATTTTAAAGAAAAGGTTATTGTTCCTGAAGGGTTGGAAATTGTTTACTGGGACTATTATTCCTGTGATGAAAAAAGATATGATAAAATGCTCAAGCAGCACCTTCAATTAACTGATAAAGTTGGATTTGCGGGAGGCGCATGGAAATGGACCGGCTTCGCGCCTCATAATCAATACAGTATGGAGAGTGGAGAGGCAGCCTTGAATGCCTGCAGGAAAAATCATGTGGATTCGGTAGTGATTACCGGATGGGGAGATAACGGAGCGGAAGCGAGCCAATTTTCCAATTTGCCCGCACTATTTGCAGATGCAAATTGTGCATACGAATCCAAGATGACAAATTTGGCTTTTAGGATATTGACAGGGATAAAATGGGAAGAATTTATGTTACTAGACTGTACAAACCCATTTTCTGATGTTTCGGGAAAGCATAATAATGCAAGTAAATATTTTTTATATAATGATCCTTTGATAGGGACTTTTGATTCTGTAGCAGAGCAATTGGAAAAGAATTATTTTAAAAATATATCAAAACAGATGGAAGGCTGTATCGATTTGCGAAAAAAAAGCGACTTTATTTATCTTTTAGAAACACAAAAAGCTTTATGTGATGTGCTGCAGCAAAAGGCAGACCTTGGAATTCGCATAAGAAAGGCTTACAAGGAAAAAGATATGGCAGCATTAAATGGAATCGCACAATCCGACATTCAACAGATTATTGAAGAGCTGGATACCTTTTATGATATGTTCCGAAAACAATGGTATTTTGAGAATAAAACCTTTGGATTTGAAGTGCAGTCGCAGAGAATCGGAGGATTAAAACAACGTCTGAAGGAGACGGCGGATAGAATTAAAGATTGCGTGAATAATACAAATCCAGTGGCAGAACTGGAGGAAGCATACCTTCCGTTCCACTATTTTGAAGACGGACAGTTGGAATCTTTGAATTATAATTTGTGGAGTGATATAGTCAGCCCGGCAGTAATCGGTTAACAATACGGACAAAAGCCCGTTTGTAATTATATACAAGGAGGAAAAAAGATGAAAAGGAAACTAATTAATGTATTACTCAGTGTTGTATTTGCGGCAAGCGTTGTTTTGACAGGATGCGGCAATAACAATACGGCATCTGATGCGCAGGGGGAAGGGGATACTCAGGCTGTAACAGAAGTTCAGGAAGAAGAGGGAGCGGATACGGAGGAGGCAACGGCCGAGCCCGCGACAATTGAATTCTGGACAATAGCACTTAAACCAACATTTACGGAGTTTTTTAACGGCTTAATTGCTCAGTATGAAGAAGAGAATCCTAATGTAACGGTTAAATGGGTAGATCTTCCGTATGAATCCATTCAGGAAAAACTTGTTACTTCTGCAGCAGGCGGAAGCTCCCCCGATGTTGTAAATCTCAATACTCAGATGGCATTGACACTGGCTGGAAAAGGTGCGTTAGTAGACTTAAATGCGGAGGCGACGGAGGAACAAAGGAGCATTTATATTCCGAGTCTTTATGAGTCAACGCAGATTGGTAACTCGGCATATGCATTTCCATGGTACGCATCGCCTAACATCATGTTCTACAACAAAGATCTGTTCGAACAAGCCGGAATTACAGAGATTCCTTCCACATACGAGGAAGCTAATAAGCTGGCAAAGCAGATGAAAGATTCTACAGGAGCATATTTATACAATCCGCCTGAATTTTTTAATATGTTGTTTGAAGAGGGAATTGCGATATTAAATGAAGATAATACAGCGGCTGCATTTAATACAAAACAGTCTGCTGACTTGCTTACATCGTTCCAGGAATATACCAAAGAGGATATTCTTCCTAAGGATAAGTGGGGTGTTTGGGATAATGAACTGAAGCTGTTTGAAACAGGAAAGCTTGCGATTATCAGTTCCTCGGGCTCTTCCCTCGCAAGAGTTAAAGATGAGGCCCCCGATATTTATGATAAAATAGCGATTTCAGCACCTCTTACAGGCTCCGAAAAACTCAGCAGAAATGCACTGATGAACGTAGTTGTACCGGAGGCTAGCAAGAATCATGAAGAGGCAATTAAATTTGCCGCATGGATTACAAATGATGCAAATCAGCTCGCTTTCTGCAAAGAAGTTGCGATATTCCCATCTACGCTTGCAGCAGCAGCAGATGCATATTTTACATCGGATACAACATCTTTGGAAGGACAAGCAAGAGCAATGTCCGCGCAGCTTAGTGAAACATCAAAAGACTATTCACTTGGAGTTGAGGGACAGGGAGAAATTGCGAAAGAAGTCAATAAAGCATACGAGGCTGCGATTGTCAGCGGCGGTGATATACAGGAAGCTCTCGACAATGCGGAGCAGTTAGTGAACTCTGAATTGAAATAAAAGTCAGCGGCTGCTTTGGTATACAGCCAAAGCAGCCGCTGACCTAAGGAGGTTTGAAATGAAAATAAAGAACAGACAGACAATAAAGGCATATTTATTTATGGCACCGGCTTTGTTCTTACTGATCTTTTTCGTGTTTGTTCCAATTATAGGAAGTCTTCCGCTAATGTTCTTCGATTATTCCGTATTAGGAAAGACGAGATTTACGGGATTGGATAACTTCATAAAGCTGTTTCAGGATTATGAATTCCGAAAGGCATTATTTAATTCCATATTGTTTGTGGTCGTTGTACCGGTAATTCAGATATTATCGATAATGCTGGCACTGCTTGTAAACAGGAAAATGTTCGGCATTACGTTATTCCGTACGCTGTTCTATATTCCCGTTGTTACCTCCATGGTAGCTGTGGCTATTATGTGGGGGTTTTTATTTGATCCTAACGGAGCTATAAACACACTTCTGATTAAGTTGGGTGCAATTACCAAGCCGTTGGGATTTTTGGGAAGTGCAAAGACGGCTATGATCTGTATAATGTTTATTACCATATGGCAGGGGCTCGGCTATTACATGATGCTTTATCTGGCAGGCTTGCAGTCTGTACCAAAGGAATTGGAAGAAGCTGCCTGGGTAGATGGAGCCAATGGTTTGAAAACATTAATTAAGATTAAAATCCCAATGCTGAAACCTTATATCTGGTTCTGTTCTCTAAATTCAGTTATTTCCGCTGTGGGTGTATTTGACGTAGTATATGTGCTGACAAAGGGAGGGCCTAATGACGCAACGAATGTCATTAATTATTATTCCTATGTAAAGGCATTTCAGGATTTCGAGTTTGGATATGCAGCCGCCATCGGTGCAGTACAGGCAGTGATTACTACAATTTTAAGCATTGTTGTATTCGTATATGGAAAACGGGGAGGAGGCATGACATATAGTGAATAGAAAGGGAAATACAAAACAAAAAAAGAACATAACAAAGAATGTATTCATTTATCTTGGCTTGATTTTGATTGCTGTTATTTGTGCAGGCCCCTTTTTATGGATGCTCGCTACTTCCTTTAAGTCAGGACAGAACATATATGATCTGAGCCTTATTCCTCAGAACCCTACGATTGCAAACTATGTTGGAGTAACTGAATTTTTGAATATTCCCAAATATATTTTGAATACAATCATTATTACATGTTCATCTATAGCGCTGGACGTTGTTTTCTCGGCTCTTTGCGCATACGCGCTGGCATGTATGGATTTTAAAGGAAAAAAGATTATTATGGGAGCTTTGCTGATTTCCATGATTGTGCCGGCCGCTGCAGGAATGATTATTAACTATCTGATTATATGCAAGGTACATCTTTTGAACACTTATGTCGGCGCAATTTTGCCCGGTGCGGTGAAAGTATTCAGCATTATCCTATTGCGTCAGTCTTATATGGCTATTCCGAAAGAACTGATAGAAGCGGCGCGCATCGATGGTGCAGGGGAAATGCGTATCTGGTGGAAAATTATGATGCCCGGTATTTTGCCGTCGATTTCCACTGTCGTTATTTTCGACTTTATCAATAAATGGAATGAATTCCTTTGGCCGATCATCGTATTACAGGATCCGGATAAATATCCGCTGGCTACTGCATTACAGTATCTGAATGGCTCCTTTAACTACAAATTTGGTTATATAGCAGCCGGAACGATTATATCCATTATACCGGTTATTATTGTTTTTGTATTATGTCAGAAGAACTATGTGGAAGCAGTAAGCGGTGCGGTAAAAGGGTGATTAAATATGAAAAATAATTATTATGTCTGGATAGAAATCCAGGCAAACAAAAACTTAATATGCAAACGGGATAATTTTAGGAATGCCATGGAAAAATGTATGAGGTCAGGGATTGGATCGGTAATTCTGAGTGTGAAAGATACTACAGGTTTTACCTTATTTGAGAGTGCATACGCCCCGCACTATAGTTTGTATGATCCTGTTTTTAATGGACTGGACTACCTGGCTGAATGTCTTGGTATCATTCATAGTCTCGGGATGAAGTGTTATGCGGCCTTTGATGTGTTTGCGGAAGGAAACAAGAAAAATCCCCATTTACTGATGCCCGGATTGAAGAACGAAGGATGGATGACAGAAGTATACGGATTGAACGAAGAGGATAAGCCGGTCATTCAGAAGGTTGCCGCTTCGTCTACGCTTCATACGATTGGCAGCATTGATGATTTTGGAGAAATATTTGTGAATCCGGCGAATTCGGAGACTTGTACCTATGAATGCGATTTAATCAGAGAAGTTATTGATAAATATCCTATTGACGGAGTGGTGTTAGATCGTGTGAGATATGTGGGCTTAAGCTCTGATTTCAGCCCGCTGACCAAACAGAAGTTTTTGGAATACAGCAAAATTACCGACATGCAATGGCCTGAAGATATCTATACGATGAAAAGGACAGAAAATGATATTCAACTTCAACATGGAAGATATTTTGGCAGCTTTTTGGAATTTCGTGCATTAACTATTTCTATTTTTATGAAAAAAGTAAGAAATGTGATAAATGAATGTAACCGTAAAGTTGAATTACTTGATTATACAGGTTCCTGGTATCCGTTATATTATCAGGTAGGTGCAAACTGGGCATCTGAAAATTATGTTCCGACGGAATATCCCTGGGTGGATCCGGTAAAATATAGTGCAACAGGCTACATTGGACATACGGATAAATTATTGTCGGGATTTTATTATGAAGATGTTACCAAAGAGCAGGCGGTCAGACACGGGAAACCGGCAGATTGGTACAGCGTAGAGGGCTCTGCGGAAATGGCATACAAAGTGACACGCCGTGAAAAGCCTGTGATAGGAAGCCTATTTCTGCAGCAATATGCGGACAGTCTGAACAGTATGAAAGAAGCCGTTGCTATGTGTTTTGAAAAATCGGACGGGTGCATGCTTTTTGATTTATCATATCTGGAAGAAAATAATTGGTGGAAGTATATAAAAATAGAAAATTAGTCAGGAGACAAAACATGGTCATTATCAGCTTGTTGGAAAAGAAGGATGCGGAAAATATAATGAAGATCTATCAGGAATGCTTCGATAGTGCTTTTCAGATTCAGGAGGATAAACTGAATCAATCCGTTTTTGATGCTTCCGATTTCTGCGGGGAAGCAAGTCTGATTGCAAAGGATGAAAATACGGGCGAGACGGTTGGCTGTATAGTGATAAAGCTTTCAGATAATCAGCAGCTTTATCCGAATACCGCATGGATTACCCTCCTCTTGGTGAAGCCGGAATACCGGAGAAGAGGAATAGGGAGATGCATGTATGAGAAGTCGGAAAAAGTTCTGCGGGATAAAGGAGTACATAAAATATACATCGGTCAAGATTTTGCAAACCTTTTTTCGGGAATACCGTCGCCACAAAAAGAAAATGAAGAATTTTTTCGCATGTGCGGCTTTATATTAAATAAAGACAAGCACTACGATTTGGAAGCGGATATAGTTAACAATAAAAAAATAGATGATTTTAATACAGTCGAATTCGAAAAAGAGTTTATTACGGATATATTGGAAAATGAGGATTCCGACAGATTATTGACTTTCCTGAGAGAGGAGTTTCCGGGACGCTGGGAATATGAGGCGGAGACTTATCTTGGTAATAAAGGAAAGCTTGAAAACATTGTTATTCTAAAGAATAGAACAGATAGCGGAATCTTGGGGTACTGCATGCTTGCTGTGCATGAGGACCGTTCGGGAGGATTGGGACCTATCGGAATAGCGCACAGTATACGCGGTAGGCGTGTAGGCGATTATATATTAAGCCAATCTTTATTGCAGCTTCGAAGGCTTGGAGCAGAAAAAGTCTGTATTGACTGGACAATTTTAAAAGACTTTTATGGACAATTTGATTTTTTGCCGGTACGAACTTTCCGTAGCGGTTATAAGGAATTTTGAAAGATAATATGCGCAAAACGCAGGAATGGTGATAAAGATGAAAAAAAAGATTGTAATACTTCCTTTGGATGAAAGACCATGTAATTATGATTTTCCGGTTGATTTATTCTGTCATGATGATTTGGAATTGGTTCGGCCTTCAAAGCTTGGAAATAAAAAAGAACCGGCTGATATAAATGAAATCGCTGAATATTTGAAGAAGGAATGCAAGGATGCAGATGGTCTGATTCTTTCTATTGACATGCTCTTGTATGGTGGGTTGATTCCATCCAGGCTCCATTATGAAAAACTTGAGAAGTTAAAGCAGACTGCGGAAACAATCAGACATATAAAAGAACTGAATCCAGATCTTGCTGTATTTGCTTTTCAGGTCATCATGAGGTGTCCTGCTTATTCAAGCGATGACGAGGAACCGGATTATTATGGACAATGCGGAGAAACGATTCATCTGACAGGTGAAATTGTTCATAAAAGCAGACTTGGATTATGCGGCGAGAATGGTATACAGGATATTATGCCTGACATTAACCAGGCATATTTGAACGATTATATCGAAAGACGCGAAATTAACCGCGCGATGAATCTGCATATACTGAAATACCTAAAAGAAGGATATATTGATTTTTTGGTGATTCCGCAGGATGATTCGGCGGCTTATGGATACGCCGCTATGGACAGAGACCAGATATGTGCGGAAATCGGTAAAAGAAATTTGTCGGACCGCATCTTGGTATATCCCGGAGCCGATGAAGTTGCCCTTACATTAATGGCACGTATGATCAATAAAACTGAAAAGAAGAAACCAAGAGTATATGTAAAATATGCATGTGAAATGGCAAAGAATATAATCCCTCTTTATGAAGGGAGTACGCTTTCAGGGACTGTGAAATACCATATTTTATCGGCAGGGTGCCAGATGGCCGATTGCTATGAAAATGCGGACATAATATTAATTCTTACTGCTCCGGCAGGAAAAATGAAGGAGGCAGATGCCCAGCCGTGTAATCTGCCGGAATACCGTTCGGAGAGAAATCTTGCGGAATTAATCGACTTTATCAAGGAAAGAACGGCAGAGCACAAGATTGTAACGATAGCAGACAATGCATATGCAAACGGAGGAGATCTGGAATTTATCAAGATGCTGGATAACAACCACCTCTTGATGGAAGTAGGCGGATATGCAGGCTGGAATACCTCGGCAAATACAATTGGGACAGCATTGGCCGAGGGCGTGGTTGCTTTGTATTTTGGCAATAGTGATAATCATCGAAATTTTCTCGTGAAGCGTTATATTGAAGATGCGGGATATTGCTCGGTAGTACGTAGGAACGTAACGGAAAGACTATACGAATTGGGAATGAATTATTTTGATGTAAAGGAGAAAGAAGGGACAGTTTCTAAAATGGTAGAACAGGAATTAAGAAAATTCCTAAAAGAATATTGTCCTTCCATTGCAGAAAGAACGTGGATAGATTCTGTTTATATGCCGTGGAAAAGAATGTTTGAGGTTGGGCTGAAAGCAGGTATTAAGGAAGATATGTAATAATTACTGCGACTTGGACCAATCGATTAATATAGAATAAGGAGATGAGGATATGAAGAATATGGATGTACTTCATAAAATCAAAGGAGGTCTGATTGTTTCGTGTCAGGCACTGGAAACGGAACCGCTGTATGGATCTGATATGATGGCGAAAATGGCTGTTGCAGTAAGGGATGGGGGAGCAGTGGCAATACGTTCTAATTCTCCGCAGGATATCAAAGCCATTAAGAAGGCAGTATCATTACCTGTCATCGGGCTTTATAAGGTAGAGTATCCTGATTCGGAGGTATATATCACACCGACAATGCGTGAAATAGATACCTTGATAGAGGCGGCTCCTGATATAATTGCCATGGATGCAACGAATAGATTGAGACCGGAGAGTGCAACTTTAGAGAACTTTTTTTATGAAGTCAGAAAAAAATATCCGGACATGTTGTTTATGGCGGACTGTTCTTGTTTTGAAGATGCTGTGAAAGCTGAAAAACTTGGGTTTGACGTAGTGGGAACGACGTTGTGCGGTTATACCGAAGAAACAAAGCATATAGTTATTCCCGATTACGATTTGCTACACCGCATGACACGGGAACTAAACATACCTATTATTGCAGAAGGAGGAATCTGGAATACGGAGCAGCTTAAAAGGGTATTTGAAGAAGAAATACTTGCGGCAGTGGTAGGGACAGCAATTACAAGACCAAGAGAGATAACGAGACATTTTATAAGTGCAATACATAAGGAACAGTAAGTATGAATATAAGACCATCCGATGAAAAAGTTAAAATAATGGGACGTTTTGAATGGAAAGATAATATGCTGTATTTATGCTATTCGGGCGCATATATCGAGTTTATTTTCAGCGGTTCACAGCTTTCTGTCAGGATGTTTTCAGAATTCGTCAGAGAAAAAGAAAGCTGTATGATAGCTGTTTTTATAAACGGTAACAGTCATTCCGTTTTTCCTTTGAAGGAGGGGATGCATGATTACCGGATAATTGATTTTAATGAAACAAAGACAGTTATTGTGAGATTAATGAAAATATCGGAAGAACAATACGCTTCCTCAGCGGTATGCAATCTGATTACGGATGATACTGCATATATTAAACCTACCGGATATTTAGACAGAAGGATAGAATTTATCGGAGACTCCATTACATGCGGATACGGGAATGAGGGAACCGAAGGCGATGAATTCTCCACTGCGGATGAAAATGCGTCCAAGTCGTATGCGGTGTTAACAGCTCAAAGTCTTCAGGCTGACTTCTCACTGATTTCTTTTAGCGGAATCGGAATAACTTCACGCTATGTAGAGCCGGAGGCGGTGGAACCGCTTACGGATATATTGATGCCCGAGATTTATCCTTACAGCGATTGGTACTTAGATCGAAGAAAGGGATGTGAACCTGCTGAAAAATGGGACTTTAACAGATTTCAGGCAGAAATTGTAGTAATAAATCTCGGAACCAATGATGCAAGCTATGTGCGGAATAATCCGGACAAAAAGCGTCGGTTTATTATTAAGTATGCAGAGTTTATATATATGGTAAGAAGATATAATACGAATGCGGAAATCATATGCACGATCGGTGTTATGGAAAGCAGGCTTAGCGACGCGGTTAAGAAATCGGTTGAATTATACAAGGAAAAAACCGGTGATAAAAGGGTTGTTTTCTTTTTACAGGACATGCAGCTTAAGAACGACGGGTGTGGAACTGCGATGCATCCGTCTGTTCGGACTCATGAAAAAATGGCATGGAAGTTGACAAGGTTTATTTTAGATAATAATTTCTGGAAAGAGGTTTTTGCATCTCATCCATTCTAGAAGCAACTCATCCGCAGGTGAATGGACTTATTGTAAAGATATAGTATATTTTTTGTATTAATTAAATCAGATTATACAAAAAGTAGGAGGTTTTACAGTGGGAATCGTAATATTGTGTTTATTATTATTAATTGGTATTCTGAAAGGGATTACTAGATATGGCGCATTAATATTAGTTTTGCTGTTGCAGGCTTCTTTGGGTTTGCTTTCAGAGAGAAGAGGGAAGCAGAAGTTATTCGGAAAAGGACAGCTCGCGGGAAATTTGCTCATCAATAGTATGATTTTTCTATTGGCATTGTTTCCCGCTTTTTTTGTTTCCTCAATATAAGCCGCTTCCGACAATGGGAAATTATGGAGTGGAAACGGCAGAATATACTTATGTAGATGAGAATCGAACGGAGACTTTTTCAGATACGGGAGAGAATAGATCCGTAACTGTGAAATTCTGGTATCCAGGTGAAGCGGGAAAATATCCTTTAGTCATATTTTCTCATGGAGCATTTGGGGTGATTGACAGTAACTATTCCACTTATATGGAACTGGCATCCCACGGATATGTCGTTGCCAGCATAGGCCGTTGGAGGTTTTTCAAAAAGGACTTATGGGCAATTCCCGATATACAATATTTATAAAAATTATTTTATGCCAGCATGAGCTGCAAGCAGCGGTTTTGATTTTAAATTCAAAGCCGCTGTTTTTTGATAGTGAAATATATGTGGAGACTAAACGTGATGAAATGAATTGTTAAAAAGTGTTAAGTAACAAAAAACCTATAACACGAGCATTATAGTTAGTATTATTAGGTAATATGAATAAAAACTAAAGGTGATAAAATAAAAAATATACAAATTGCTAATATACTATTGCTAAACCATAACAAATGTGTTAAGTTATATACATCAAATGTAAGCTAACAAATAAGATAAGAAGGAGATAGGATATGGCAGTCCAAAAAGCAATATCCATGCAGAACATAGCCGATGAATTGGGAATCAGTAAAGTGACGGTTTCCAAGGCTCTGAATGGTAAAGATGGTGTAAGCGATGAGTTGAAAGATAAGATTTTTCAAGTTGCAGAGCAATATGGTTATGTCCTTCCTGATTACGGGCAGAGAAAGACGAGGAAGATTGGCGTTATTATGAGCGACCGCTTTACCTCCATGTCGGATAGCGGGAAGTTCTATATAGGAATGTATGAAAGAATCTTAAGTGAACTAAGAAAAGTATCATGCTCCAGCGTTATGATCACTCCTAACAGAAACAGCCTTATGAGCGATCTGGAGACGATTGAAAAAAAAGGAATGTTCGATGGAATCATTCTTCTGGGAATTCTGGATCACGTTGTCAGGGACAAAGTGGATTCGATTGAGCTCCCCAAGGTATATGTGGATGTCTATGACGAAACGCATAAGTCAGATTCCGTAGTAACAGAAAACATTTACAGTACTTATGAGATGACGGAATATCTCATACAGATGGGGCATAAGGACATCGGTTTTGTCGGTACGGTAGGAGCGACCACCAGTATAACGGATCGTTATCTGGGATATATGAGAGCGCTTATGGAACAGAGGATTGCACTTCATCCCGAATGGCTGATACCGGATAGAAATATGGAAGGTGAAGCAATAGAGCTTAAGCTTCCGGAAACACTCCCCAGTGCTTTTTTATGTAACTGTGATGAAACTGCATTCCGTTTGGTGAGGGTTTTAAAAGAAAGAAAGCTCCGGGTGCCGGAGGATATTTCCATTGTAGGTTTCGATAATGATATTTATGCGGAACTTTGTGAGCCCCAGCTGACAACGGTTGCAGTCAATATGGAAGAAATAGGAAAGGTAGTAGCAAAGCGGATTGTCAGACGCATGGATAATCCTAACAAAAAGGGCGGAGAAGTTTACCGCGTAGTAGGGAAAAATATCTTCCGGGATTCTGTCAGAGATTTGAATAAATGAAATCACAGTTATTGAATTAATCAAAGGAGGAGAAAATAAGTGAAAAATGAAGGCGTTCGGACAAAACGAAAAAAGAGGCGTTGGACAAAAAATGATACAGAGCTTTCGATGCTAGCGCTGCCTACCACGGTGTGGTATGTACTTTTCTGTTTTTTGCCGATGTTCGGACTTATTATTGCATTCAAAAATTATAAGATTACGGGCGGAAAGAACTTTATATATAACGTTATTCACAGCGAATGGG
The DNA here is from genome assembly GCA_012520655.1 of Clostridiales bacterium. Classification (GTDB taxonomy): domain Bacteria; phylum Bacillota; class Clostridia; order Lachnospirales; family Lachnospiraceae; genus Kineothrix. The sequence goes on from JAAYNW010000019.1 coordinate 45,766, forward strand.
CGGGATTCAAGAACTTTGAGTTCTTAATTAAATCCAACGATTTGTTTATCATACTGCGCAATACCATTTTATATAATTTTACCTTTATCGTGGTGGGAATGTTTTTTTCGGTAGGCATGGCTATTATGATAAATCTGCTCCACAGCAAAAGAAAATCAAAGGTTTATCAGACATTGATGTTTTTTCCATATTTTATGTCATGGGTTGTCGTAGCCTATTTTCTGGATGCGTTTTTAAACCAAAATAACGGATTTATAAACGGATTAATCAAGGATGCGGGCAATACGCCGGTTCAATGGTATATGAAAGCAGAAGTATGGCCGTTTATCTTAATATTTATGTACTTGTGGAAATCTACGGGCTACAACATGATAATCTATCTGTCCGGCATTACGGGAATAGATACCACCCTGTATGAAGCAGCGGTTGTAGACGGCGCAAGCAAGGGCCAGCAAGTATGGTATATTACACTGCCTTGCCTAAAAAACGTTATTATAATGATGTTCATCCTGAATGTGGGAAAGATTTTTTATTCGGATTTCGGATTGTTCTATCAACTTTCGCAGGGAGCCGGCGGTTCCATCTTCAATGCGACGGCTACCATCGATACATATGTGTTTAACGCGCTCCAGTCAGCTACTCCTATCGGAATGACATCGGCGGCTACATTCTTCCAATCGGTAGCGTGCTGTATCACCATTCTTGTGACAAATTCCATTGTTAAAAAGATTGACGCTGACAGCGCTATTATATAGAAAGGAGGAATGGAATATGGAAAAAAATAAAGCGGCAGAAGGTACGTCTTCCAGATTAAACATGATTTCCGGGAGAACAAATGTATTCTTTAATATTATTTTTACAATAGTCGCCTTGATGTGTATTATACCGGTTGTGTTTATATTTATCATATCCATTTCGTCCGAGCAGTCTATCAAGATGAACGGATATCGTTTCATACCGGAAACTTATTCTGTGGATTCCTATCTGTTTCTGTTCAGAGAAGGAGAAACAATAGTACACGCTCTCGGAATATCCATTCTCGTTACGGTAGTCGGTACGATTTTGGGCGTAGCGCTTACGACTTTGATGGGATATGTTCTTTCGAGAAGTGATTACAAATTAAAAGGCTTTCTTACAATGGTCGTATTTATTCCGATGATTTTTAACGGCGGTATGATTTCCTCTTACGTGGTTAATACCCAATTTATGCACTTGAAGGATTCTATATGGGCACTGATTCTCCCGCTGTGCGTTTCTTCGTTTAACGTAATTATATGTAAGACTTTTTTTAAGACCAATATTCCCGATTCGATTATCGAGTCCGCGCAGATTGACGGTGCCTCCCAATTTACTATTTTTGGAAAGGTTGCTCTGCCGTTGTCCAAACCTTTGCTGGCTACAATCGCATTGTTTTTGACATTCGGTTATTGGAATGACTGGTTTCAATCTTCTTTGTATATTACCAATACGAAGCTGTTTTCCCTGCAGGCCCTTTTGGATCACGTACAGAGAAATATTCAGATGATGGCAAGTAATCCGGCTTTGGGAGTAACGATGCAGCAATACCGGAACGCCATGCCGAAGGAAGGCGCGAGAATGGCGATGGCGATTATCATTATCGTTCCGATTGCATGTACCTATCCGTTTTTCCAGAAATATTTTATTTCCGGTTTAACGGTAGGAGCTGTAAAAGGTTAATTGTTTTTGAAAACGCTTGCGTTTTAGTTTCAGGAAGCAAAAGCCTTCCTGAAACAAACACTTTTAAAATATAAAAGTAAAAGAAAAGGAGAGGTTGTATGAAAAAGAGATTTGTAGCAATGTTAATGGCGTGTGTTATGGGAACCGGCCTTCTTGCAGGATGCGGAAGTTCAAACAACGCGCAAACGGACAGCAGCGCTGCGGCTGCCGACACAGCGGAAACGAGTAAAGAGCCTGTAGCAGAAGAAGCGGAAAGCAATAACGGTGAAGTTGTTACGCTGAAATGGATTCAGGTAGGAAATGGAATGCCTACGAATTATGATGCGTGGTTAACACAGATTAACCCTTATCTGGAGGAGAAGATCGGTGTTAATCTGGATATGGAAATCGTACCTTGGGGTGACTGGGACAATCGCCGTAGCGTGATTGTTAACTCGGGAGAGGCATTCGACATTCTTTTTACAGATCAGACGAGATATAATGCTGAAGTGACAACGGGGGCATTCCTCGATTTGACAGACCTTTTAAAAACATCGGCACCGGATCTTTATTCGATGATTCCGGAGGATTACTGGCAGGCAGCTTCCATCGGCGGAAAAATATATGGAGTTCCTACTTATAAAGATAGTTCTATAACAGAATATTTTATCTGGGATAAAGCGTTAGCTGACAAATATAATATAGATATCAATTCGGTAAAAGATTTTGCAACATTATATGATGCGCTCAAGACAATCAAGGAAGGCGAAGGAACAGCACCCTATTATATGTCGAAATCAGGTGCGGACTTCCTCGCAACAGCTTATTTTGATCAGCTCGGAGCAGGACTTTCCGCTCTCGGAATCAAATATGATGACGATACAAAAACTGTTGTGAACCCTTTGGAAGATGAAGATATTCTGAAAACCCTCGATATCATTCATAAAATGTACCAGGAGGGAATCATCAACGGCGATGCACCGACATCAGACGATGCAAATAAATACAGAACATTCTTTACGGCACAGGGATGGAGCGGAGCGGCAGCTTCCACATGGGGACCAAACAACGGAATCGATGATTGTGTAGCAGTACAGTATGGTGATACGGTAGTTTCCAACACATCGGTACGTGGTTCTTTGAATGCTATTTATTCAGGATGTGAACACCCTGACAAAGCTATTGCTCTTTTACAGCTTGTAAATACGGATTCCAAAGTACGTGACTGGTTATATTACGGTGTGGAAGGCGAGAACTTCAATTATACGGATGACGGTAAAGTTGAGAAATTGAATTCCGAATGGAGCATGGCAGGTTATACACAGGGTACTTTCTTCAACGTTTCTCAGCTTGCTGACACCGATGTAAATCAGTGGGATGAAGTAAAAGAGTTAAATGCAAATGCAAAACCTTCCGTTATGTTAGGTTTTGATATGGATACAAGCAGTGTAGAAACAGAATTAGCAAGCTGCCGTGCGGTATATGAGAAATACAAATCAGAGTTCTGGACAGGAGCAAGAGACCCCAGAGAATTAGTAGAAGTGATTAAGAGCGAACTGGATGCTGCGGGATGGGAGATAATTCGTGCTGAAGCTCAGAAACAGGTTGACGCTGCGAAATAAGATAATGTAAATAGATGGAACTCAAACAAATATGAAGATATAAATTATAGGAAAGGAGCATTTTCAAGAGCATCAGAGAATGCTCCTTTCAAAAAATGCGAGGTATGAAATGTATCTGCTTCCCGAACCTAAGAAAATAATTGATAAAAAAGAGAAATGTTTTCTGCCGTATAATGGGATTATTACAATAATGCCCTCCTGCACAGACAAAGTATATGGATTCGCGCGGATATTGAAGGAAGATATCGCAGACAACCTGGGATTTAGCTACACGCTTACCAGAAACGGAGAAGAAAGTACAATAAGCCTTTCACAGGGTGGAGCGCTTGAAGGAGAGCATTATATTATAGAAATCGATGAAGGGAAGATACGAATTAAGGGCGGAGATGAAAGGGGAATTTTATATGGGATTCAGACACTGAGGCAGCTTCTTCGTTTGGAAGGAGCTTGTATCCCTTGCCTTCTTATAGAGGATTACCCTTCTCTTTTAAACAGAGGTTTTTTTCATGATATTACGAGAGGCAGAGTGCCGACGCTTCAATGGCTGAAGACATTGGCGGATATTCTGAGCTTCTATAAAATGAATCAGATGCAGCTTTACATAGAGCATAGCTTTCTTTTTCCGGAACTAAGCGAAATGTGGAGAGACGATACTCCGTTAAATGCGGATGAAATTATGGCGCTGGATGCTTACTGTATGGAAAGAGGCATAGAGCTGATTCCTTCTCTTTCAACTTTTGGGCATCTGTATAAACTGTTGAATACTAAGAAGTACAGACATCTTTGTGAACTTACACAGGCCGGAGAGGAGCCCTTTAGCTTCATTGACCGGATGGCGCATCATACGATAGATGTTTCCAATGAGGAAAGCTTATTGCTCGTTAAGAGAATGATTGCCGAGTTCATGTCTTTATTTTCTTCGAAGAAATTCAATATCTGCGCGGATGAAACTTTCGATCTGGGAAAGGGAAGAAACAGAGAAAGAGCGAAAGAGGAAGGGGGCGCTACTCTGTATATGGACTATGTGGGAGAACTGTGTGAGTTCCTTGTTGAAAATGGGCGCATTCCAATGCTTTGGGGGGATGTTATGCTCTCGTTTCCCGAATTCGGGAGAAAGCTGCCGGAAGGGACGGTTTGCTTGAACTGGGGGTATGCTTATAATCAATCCGAAGATTCCACACGCATATATGCCGAAAATGGAGTTAGGCAATACGTATGCCCCGGTGTGGCAGGATGGAACCAGCTTGTGAATTTGCAGAGGAATTCTTATGAAAATATTTCAAGAATGTGCGGATATGCGACGAAATATAAAGCAGAAGGGATGCTTAATACGGATTGGGGAGATTTCGGACATATTAATCATCCGGCTTTCAGCATACCGGGAATTATATACGGAGCGGTGGCTTCATGGAATGGGAGTATTCCGCCTTATAAAGAAATTAACAGAAATATTTCTTTATTGGAATATAAGGAATTCTCCGGCAAGCTATTGGACCTTGTGGGAGAGATGAGTGAACAGGAAAGCTTTGGTTGGGGAGATTTAATATATTGGAAGGAAAAGGGCGGAGGGCAAGGAACCGAACAAAGGGATAAGTTCCTTGCCGAAACGTCCGAACGAGTTATGAAGGCACCGGAGAAAAACAGGGAAATCGACAGGTGCGTACAACAACTTACAGCATGTATGAAATCTATGGACAGCAGCACGAGAAAACGTATATATCCGTATTTAGTGGCGGCGGAAGGAATGAAACTGTTCAATCGGATTGGTATGATTGTCGTACAGGCCGAGAGAGGATACTTTGTAGAAGAAATATTTCAAACTGCGGAGGAACTGGAAAAGTGGTATTATCAATATAGGCTTTTGTGGTACACTGTGAGCAGGGAATCGGAACTTTACCGCATTGGAGAGGTTATCTTCTGGTATTCCGATTATTTAAGGGATTTGAAACGATATTAGGAGGAAAAAACAATATGTGGTTTATTGATGAGAGAATACAGGTAATCTGTGATGAATTAAAGAAGTTAACGATTGTAAAAACTGCTCCCATAGAAAATATCCGTTATAAAAAAGGAAGATTTTTTTATCCGTCCGAAGCGGATAGCAGCAAAACTCCCTGGGAAGATTTCTCGCCGAAAACGATGAAATGGTATGGGCCGGATAAACATTACTGGTTTAAAGCGGACTATACTGTTCCGGAAGAGTGGAATGGGAAAACGCTTCGCCTTCATGTGAAAACGCAGATTGAGGAATGGGACGACGGAAAGAATCCTCAGTTTCTCTTATTTGTTAATAAACAAGAAATACAGGGACTGGATATGAACCATCGGACAGTTCAGATGACGAAGGATGCGGAAGCGGGAGAAGTCTGGGAGCTGGATATTCAGGCATATACGGGAACTTTGCATACAGAATTCGATATGATTATGGAAATGCAGCAGATGGATTTAAGAATCGAAAAGCTGTATTTTGATTTAATTGTTCCTCTGCAGGCGTTCAGCCGTATGGATAAAGACGATAAAATAAAAATGGATATAGAAACGGTGCTGAATGATGCGGTAAATCTTCTGGATTTACGAGCCCCTTATTCGGAGGCGTTTTATGAAAGCGTCGAAAAAGCGGATGCTTATCTGGAAAAAGCACTGTATGAAGATATGGTCGGCTATGATGAAGTAATCGCTACCTGTATCGGCCATACACACATTGATGTGGCTTGGTGGTGGACTGTAGAGCAGACGAGAGAAAAAGTGGGAAGAAGCTTTGCTACCGTGCTAAAGCTGATGGAAGAATATCCGAACTATAAGTTTATGTCCAGTCAGCCTCAGCTCTATGAATTCTTAAAGGAACGTTACCCGGGTTTATATTCCCGAATAAAAGAAAGAGTAAAAGAGGGACGTTGGGAACCGGAAGGCGGTATGTGGGTGGAAGCAGATACGAATCTGACCTCAGGAGAATCTTTGGTGCGTCAGTTCTTATATGGCAAAAAATTCTTTAAAGAAGAGTTCGGAGTAGACTGTAAGGTATTGTGGCTGCCTGATGTATTCGGATATTCGGGAGCGTTGCCACAAATCATGAAAAAAAGCGGCATTGAATATTTCATGACGACGAAGTTAGCATGGAATCAGATTGATAAGATACCATACGATACCTTTTTCTGGAAAGGAATCGATGGGTCAACAGTATTTACTCATTTGATAACAACTCTCGGCGTAGGACAGAGCACTGATAAATTTTTCACTACTTATAACGGAATGCTTCATCCCGATGCGATTATGGGTGGATGGAAAAGATACCAGAACAAAGAGATTAATAACGATATTCTAGTCGCATATGGTTATGGAGACGGCGGCGGTGGTCCTACAAGAGAAATGCTGGAAACATCTATGAGGATGGAAAAGGGAATTAAAGGCATACCGAAGGTACGTCAGGAATTTGCCGGCACTTATTTCAAGGAACTGTTTGCGCGTGTGAAGGACAACCGTAGACTGCCTACTTGGGAAGGAGAATTGTATTTCGAATATCATAGAGGTACCTATACCTCCATGGCGAGAAACAAACGATCCAACAGAAAGAGCGAGATTATGATGATGGATCTGGAACTGCTCAGTCTGCTCGCTTCATGGAAAGGCATTGCTTATCCGAAAGAGAAAATAGATAAGATGTGGAAGGCAATTCTTCTCAATCAGTTCCATGATATCCTTCCGGGATCGTCCATTCACGAGGTATATGAGGTGACGAAAAAGGAATATGCGGAGTTGACCGCAGCCGGAAATGAGCTGTTGGAAGAACGGATGGAGGCGCTTGCCGGCGAAGGTAAAGCGATTACTGTGTTCAATACGCTTGGCTTTAACAGGAACGATATCGTGCATTTGCCCAAAGGATGTGAAGGTGTGCTGAAAGATGAGGAAGGTCATATATATCCGATTCAGAAGACGGAGGAAGACTCGATTGCTTATCTGACGAATATTCCTTCCAAAGGCTTCAAGAGCTTTGAGCTGTCTGCGGAAGAAGTAAGAGGCAACCTCTTTGAGAGAACAGAAGGAAAGCTGGATACGCCTTATTATACGGTAGAGCTTGACTCTAATGGACTTTTCACTTCTATCTATGATAAGGGAAATCAAAGAGAGGTATTGAAAGAAGGAGGGAAAGGCAACCTCTTTGAGATGTATGAAGATAAACCTATTTATTACGATAATTGGGATATAGACATATATCATACGGAGAAAAGCTGGAAAGCGGAATCGCTTACAAGGATGGAATGGCAGGAAAACGGTCCGGTTTGTGTGATTCTCAATATAGAAAGGGCAATAAGTAATTCGGTAATTAAGCAGAAGATATATTTTTATGCGGACAGCCCGAGAATTGACTTCGAAACGTATGTGGATTGGAAAGAGCACCAGCATCTTCTGAAAGTTCACTTCCCTGTAGATATTCATACGGATGAAGCGGCATTTGATATTCAGTTCGGAAATCTTACGAGAAAGATTCATACGAATACGAGCTGGGACATGGCGCGTTTCGAGTCCTGCGGACAAAAATGGATGGATTTTTCGGAGGGACATTATGGTATCAGCTTGTTAAACGATTGTAAGTACGGACATTCCGTAAAGGATTCTACCATAACGCTGACGCTGATCAAATCGGGCATCGAACCGAATCCGGTAACGGATCAGGAGGAGCATTTCTTTACTTATTCCTTATATCCGCATGCAGGAAATTTAAGAGAGTGCGATACTGTGAAAGAAAGCTATAATTTAAATGTGCCGCTTCTTGCGCTGGCAGCAGGGACGCCGGGACGACAGGAGTCGCTTTTGTCTGTGGATGCTCCGAATATAATTATAGAAACGGTTAAAGAGTCAGAAGACGGGGAAGGAATAATTGTCCGTATGTATGAATACGAAAATACCAAAACCCATGCGGCAGTTACTTTGGGCATGGACAAAAAGATTAAAAAGGTTTACGAATGTAATCTGATGGAAGAACTGGAAGATAATGCGGTGGAATATACGGACAAAGAGTTCCGTTTCCTTATTAAGCCTTTTGAAATCAAGACATATAAGATATTATTGTGAGAGAAGATATGATGTTTCAAAATAAAAAAGAAGTGTATAGGGATACCGAATATCCGGCTGTGGTAAGGGCAAAGGACTTACTCGACAGGCTGACGCTCAGAGAAAAAGTAGGTCAAATCAACCAGAGACTTTATGGCTTTAACGCCTATTCCCTCAAGGGAGATGAAATACGAATCTCTGATGATTTCAAAACGGAAGTAGAGAAATGGGGAGGGCTCGGAGTTCTGTACGGACTTTACCGAGCCGATCCTTGGTCGGGAAAAGATTATGAAAACGGACTTTTGGGAGAGAAAGCGATAAAGACGTATAATCTTTTACAGGAATATGTAATTGCCCATTCCCGTTTCGGGATTCCGATGCTTTTATCCAGCGAATGTCCTCATGGGCATCAGGCTTTGGATGGATATATCTTGCCGGTAAATCTGGCGATGGGAGCAACTTTTCACCCGGCGCTCGTAGAGGAGGCGTACCGTATCTGCGGCAGGCAGATGAGAGAAATGGGGGTGGATATGGCGCTTATTTCTATGCTGGATGTGCTTAGAGATCCGAGATGGGGAAGAAGTGAGGAGTGCTTTGGAGAAGACCCTTACCTCGCTTCTGTTATGGCGGCAGCAGTAGTAAAGTCTGTACAGGCAGAGGGTGTGGATGTAGTGTCGAAGCATTTTGCGGCACAGGGGGAGACTACCGGAGGAGTAAATGCCAGTGCAGCGCGAATCGGCGAACGGGAGCTTCGGGAAATACATCTTCCTGCTGCGAAAGCGACCGTGCGGGCAGGAGCAGCGGGAATCATGGCGGCTTATAACGAAATTGACGGAATTCCCTGTCATGCCAACGGATGGCTGTTAAAAAAAGTTCTTCGGGAAGAAATGGGTTTCTCCGGAATCGTTATGGCGGACGGATTTGCGGTAGACCGATTGAATATGCTTACGGGTGATACGGTGCGTTCCGGCGCCGTAGCTCTGTTAAATGGTGTGGATGTTTCCTTATGGGACGACGGATTTTCTAAGCTTGAGGAAGCGGTAAAGCAGGGATTAATAGAGGAGAAGCGACTGGACGAAGCAGTTCTGAAAGTACTCGAACTGAAGTTCCGGCGGGGACTGTTCGAACATCCTTATCTGGAGAAGGAGAAAAGACTGTTTGATTTTACGGGATATCCTGAGAACAGGTATCTTGCTGAGGAATCAGCTGTATTATTAAAGAATGAAAACGGGCTCCTGCCTCTAAGCGAAGATAAGATAAGTCAGATTGCGGTAATCGGTCCAAATGCGCTGGATATTTACAGTCAGCTGGGAGATTACAGTCCGCCTTTAAAAAACGGTGCGGGGTGTAGCATAGCGGATGGAATCGTAAGATATACCGCCGAGAAAAGTGCCGTTCGTACAGTTGTCTGCAAGGGCTGCGGAGACGAGGATAAGCAGGGACTGCTTATGCAGGCAATAAAAGCAGCTGAGGAAAGCGATGTAACGTTGCTTGTGCTGGGAGGAACATCCAGTCGTTTCGGAGAAGCGCGGTTCGATAAAAACGGAGCAATCATAACAGACAAAGCGAAGAAGGCAAATATGGACTGCGGAGAGGGCGTAGATTTATCCACGCTGGTGCTTACGGAAGAACAGATTGCTCTTGCGGATGCTGTATATTCGGCGGCAAGAAAAACGGTCACAGTCGTAATAGCAGGAAGGCCATACGACATAAGGAACATCCTGGAGAGAACAGATGCTCTCTTGTATGCGTTCTATCCAGGACCGGAGGGGGGAACCGCCATGGCAAGGTTGTTGTTTGGCGAAGTAGAGCCTTCGGGAAGACTGCCTGTTTCTATCCCGAGGAGTGCGGACAGGCTTCCGGCGTATTATAATTATAGAAGCTCTTATGAAGCTATGCATTACTGTGACGGAGAGGACGGACCGCTTTTTCCTTTCGGTTATGGATTAGGGTACGGAATCATGGAATATTCGGGATTTCAGTTGTCCGAAGATAGAATATGTGCGGAAGAAAATGATATTATTTTGGAATTCAGCATGAAAAATATCGGAAATCGTCCGGAATGGGGAGTACCGATGGTTTTTATAAGACATCGGAGCGGAAGCGTCATACCGAGAACGGAAGAGCTGGTTGCCTTTGATAAGAGAAGACTTGAACCGGGAGAGAGCTGTCATGTGCGATTTGCTCTGGGAAAGGAAGCGTTTGCCGTTTGGAATGATAAAATGGAATATGTTACTGAACCGGGAGCGGTTTGCGTGAAAATCCGCGACGGACAAAAGGATTTATGGAATGCGGATATTGAATTATTATAAATATATCCTTGAGATTGGAGATAAGGAATGAAGATACAACATTTAACGACAGGCTGGCAGCTTGTGTGGAACGATAAGCTTTTAAATACGGAAGTGCCTTTTTCCATATATTCCGACTTGTTTAAGCACGGAGAGATAGAAGATCCTTTTTATAGAGATAACGAGAAGGAAGCCTTACCCTTGTCGAAAAATGACTATATATACAGGCTGTATTTCGATGTCGAAGAAAAGTTGTTTGAATGCGAAAAGAAATGGCTCAGATTCGATGGTGTGGATACTTTGTCGGAAATATTTCTAAACGGAATCTCTCTTGGAAAGACCTTCAATATGCATAGAGTATGGGAATTTCCCTTGGAGAATATTTTGAAAGAGAAAGGAAACCTGCTGGAAGTAAGGCTTTATTCGCCCATGTGTTATATGGAGGAACAAATCGCTCTTCACGGAGCGATTCCTTGTAATACGGATACGTTGGACGGCTTTCCTTTCCTTCGCAAATCCAGTTGTATGTCGGGGTGGGACTGGGCACCCAAGCTTCCTGATATGGGAATTTTCAGACCGGTGTCCTTGTTAGGAGCAAGAAACGGAAGGCTTACGGACGTACATATACGCCAAAAGCATGAAAATGGTAAAGTTCGGCTTTTATTTCATGTGGATATGGATATATGGAAGAAGGAGAAAAAAAGCGATTATCGCGTTACCGTTTTTTCTCCCGATGGAGACACTATAGTACTGGAAGATTCGCCGAAAGAAGCGGAGATTCTAAGTCCTTCCCTCTGGTGGCCCAGAGGCTATGGAAAGCAGGATTTGTATACGGTAAAAGTGGAGGCTGTGATAGACGGCAGAATAGAGGATACATGGGAACGCCGCATCGGACTTCGTACTATGAAGATGAGGATGGAAGAGGATGAATGGGGAGAAAGCTTTGCTCACGAAGTGAACGGAGTGGCGGTATTTGCCATGGGAGCGGATTATATACCGGAAGATTCTCTATTGCCTAGGATTAATGAGGCGAAGACGAGAAAGCTTCTGGAGCAATGCGCCCTGGCAAACCATAATGCGATTCGAGTATGGGGCGGTGCATATTATCCCGACGATTGGTTCTACGATGCATGTGATGAATTGGGAATACTTGTGTGGCAGGATTTTATGTTTGCTTGTTCCACTTACCTGCTGACTGAAGAATTTGAAGAAAATATTACCCATGAAATCATACAAAATGTCCGCAGAATCCGTCACCATGCCTGTCTGGGGCTTTGGTGCGGAAATAACGAGATGGAAGATATGCTGCTTGGCGGTTACTGCGAGACCCCGAGGCTTCTGGGGGATTATACCCGCATGTACAGCTACATTATTCCTAAGATAGTGAAAAAGGAAGATCCGGATGGTTTTTACTGGCCGTCCAGCCCGTCGTCGGGAGGAGATTTTGATAATCCGCAGGATGAGACGCGGGGAGATGCCCATTATTGGCAGGTGTGGCACGGTTATAAGCCGTTTCCCGACTACAGAAAACACAATTTCCGTTACGCGTCAGAATTCGGGTTTGAATCTTTGCCTTCATTAAAAACAATAGAGTCCTTCACTTTGCCGGAGGATAGGAATGTATTCTCTTATGTTATGGAGAAGCATCAGAGAAGCGAGAACGGATATGCGAAAATGATGGTTTATATCGCGCAGTATTTTAAATATCCGAAGGATTTATCATCTCTCATTTATGCTTCCCAGCTGATGCAGGGACAGGCGATGCGTTACGCGGTGGAACATTGGAGACGGCACAGAGGGCAGTGTATGGGTGCTATCGTATGGCAGCTGAATGATTGCTGGCCGGTGACCTCGTGGTCTTCCATCGATTATTTTGGACGTTGGAAAGCACTGCATTATTTTGAAAAGCGGTTTTTTGCTCCTATTATGCTGTCCTGCTGTGAGGAAGGGCTTCTTACACAGAATCCGAATCCTAATGCGAGACCTTATGAGGTAGAAAAGAGCATTCATTTAAATGTAACCAACGAAACGAGAGAAGAACGGAAAGTTATCGTGCGTTACAGCTTGCGGGATAATCGTTCCAATATTATTGGGGAAGAGACGGAAAAAGAAATTACGATTCCCTCGTTGAGCAGTGTATGGCTAGAAAAGGTAGATTTGCCCCATGCACGGTTAAGAGAGGACCATGTTTTTTATACATGTATTCAAGCCGGAGAGATTATTTCGGAAGGAAGCGTGATATTTTCCATGCCGAAATTCTATGAATATGTAGATCCTGAGCTTACGGCTCGTATAGAGGGAGAGGAAATCATCGTGACAGCGAAAGCCTATGCCGCTTCCGTGGAGCTTCTCAATAAGGAAGAGGACTGGATATTATCCGATAACTATTTCGATATGGAGGCAGGAGAAAAAAGAGTAAAGATATTATCCGGCAAGCCTGACGAGGTAAGAGTCCGCAGCATTTACGATATTGGTTGATAAAGCTGATAAAAATAAGAAAAGAAAAGGGCAATAAATTACAAAACGGAGGATAGAGTCATATGAAACGTTCGGAAATTAATTATTGTATCAAATATATGGAAAAACTTATAAAAGAAAACGGATTTCATTTGCCGCCCTTTTGTCACTGGACGCCTGAAGAGTGGAAAGCAAAAGGGCATGAATATGATGAGATAAGAGATAATATGCTGGGATGGGATATTACCGATTATGGTCTGGAAGATTGGGAAAAGGTAGGTTTTGCGTTAATAACGCTTCGAAATGGCGGACAGAACAATCCTAAGTACAAAAAGGTGTATGCGGAGAAACTTCTGATGCTTAAGGAGGGTCAGCACTCCCCGATGCATTTCCATTGGAATAAATCCGAAGATATTATTAACAGAGGCGGCGGAACGCTAATCATTCATGTTTATAACAGCGATGATAAGGAAGAATTGGCGGATACCGATGTATGTGTAAATTCCGACGGGCGTTCCTACTATGTTCCTGCGGGAACCGGTGTAGAGCTGAAGCCCGGGGAAAGCATCACGCTCTGGCCATACCAATACCACGACTTCGACGTGAAACCGGGGACGGGAGATGTGTTGATAGGGGAAGTATCCATGTGCAACGATGACAATACGGATAATAGGTTCAATCCTCCAGTAGGACGTTTTCCGGCTATCGAAGAAGATGAGTCTCCCTACAGGCTTCTGTGCAATGAATATCCTGAAGCGAAATAAATAAAATATTGATAACTGCAAAAAAAGCATTACTTGTTATTTCATTATCGAATGACAGTAATGCTTTTTTTGCAAAGCGATTTAATATGACAAAAAGCCTGTACCCTTTGGAATTAATTTGTTGAATTTTGAATATTTTGTTGATACATTTGTCCTCTTATGATATTCTAATAAGCGTGGTACTTTGAATTTATAGGCGATTTTATATTGAATATTGTATGCTTGTTTAGGGGAATTATAACAATATATACAACATGATAAGGAGAAGTAATATGAACATTGTAGATTTCGCTTCGCAGGTCTTGCAGAACCCCATCCTTTTAATCACCGTCCTTTTGACTTGCGGTGTTGTCTTTGTAAACGGATGGACAGATGCTCCGAACGCAATTGCGACATGTATTGCGACGCGCGCTATACCGCCCAGAGCGGCGATTATGATGTCTGCGGTATTTAATTTCCTTGGGGTATTTGTTATGACCCTTATTAATTCTACAGTAGCCATGACAATTAAGAATATGGTTAATTTTGATGGGGATACTGATGAGGCAATCCTTGCATTATGTGCGGCACTTTTTGCTATTATCATATGGGCTGTAGCCGCATGGTATTTTGGAATACCGACAAGCGAAAGTCATGCCTTAATAGCCGGTTTGTCCGGGGCAGCAATCGCGTTGCACGGAGGAATAAGCGGTATAAACGGTTCGGAATGGATGAAGGTAATATACGGTCTTGTACTTTCTACTGTTTTAGGATTCTCCAGCGGCTTCGCATGTACGAAGCTGACCGAATCACTGTTCCGAAAAGCTGACAGAAGAAAGACAACGGGATTTTTTCAGGGAGCGCAGGTGTTCGGAGGAGCTGCCATGTCATTCATGCACGGTGCTCAAGACGGACAGAAATTTATGGGTGTTCTTATGTTAGGTGTGTTTCTGGCGAACGGAAGTGAGACGACGGGAAATGTGCAGCTGCCTATTTGGATGATGATTCTTTGTTCCTCGCTGATGGCTCTCGGCACATCTCTCGGCGGATATAAAATAATAAAGTCAGTCGGTATGGATATGGTAAAATTAAATACGTATCAGGGCTTTTCGGCTGACCTGGGAGCAGCACTGTCTTTGCTGGTAGCATCGCTTACAGGTATTCCGGTCAGCACGACTCATACTAAAACCACTTCCATTATGGGGGTAGGTGCAACTCAAAGGTTGTCGGCAATTAATCTGGGAGTTGTAAAGGAGATGATATTTACATGGATACTAACGTTCCCGGGATGCGGTCTTATCGCATACGTGGCAGTGAAATTTTTTAATTTGTTTGGTTGATTACAAAAGGAGGATTTAAAGTGGCAAAGACAAAAGACAGTTTCTATTTTCAAAATTTTTTGGAGAGTATCCGCATTTCTAAAATGGCAGCCGGTAAACTGCAGGATATAATAAAAAATTACAATCACAGTGTAATTGAGGATGATGTCGCTGCAATGCATGAGATTGAACATATGGGCGACTCAAAAAAGCATGAAATGACGAGAGAGATCGTGAAGGCTTTTATTACTCCGATTGATCGTGATGATATTGTAAAAATCAGCAATTGTATTGATAATGTGACGGATGCTATTGAAGATATCATTATCGGTTTGTACACATGGAATATCGTAAGCTTGAGAGAAGACGTTGTCGAGTTTGCGGAACTTATCTCCAGCTGCTGCGATGCGGCGGAAGGGCTTCTGGGAGAGATTCATGATTACAAAAAATCGAAAAAAATTATGGATCATATTATTGATCTTAACAGGCTGGAAGAAAAAGGAGATGAACTGTATATCCAATATATAAGAAAGCTTTCGATTGAAAATGCCGATCCGTATACGGTGATGGCGTGGCGGGAGATTTACCGCTCCTTTGAAACGGTATGTGATTGCTGTGAAGATTTGGCTGATGCGGTAGAAGCGGTTATTATTGCCAATACTTAAATAAAAACAAGCTTCCATTGACTGTAATATATAAAACATGATAAAATAATTATATTGAAATTATATAAAAAATATATTTCAAAATAAGGAGGAAAACTTTAATTATGAAAAAGAAAGTATTATCGATGCTTCTTGCAGGAGTGATGGTTCTCTCATTGGCTGCATGCGGAAGCACAGGAACAGAACCTGCAGCGGAAGCTGAGACAGCAGAGTCCGAAGCGGAGACTGCTGAAGTGACAGAGGAAACTACTGAAACAGCATCAGAAGAATCAGCGAGCGGATATGAACTCGCATTAGTAACAGACCTTGGAACAATTGATGACAAGTCTTTTAACCAGGGTGCATGGGAAGGAGTTACCCAGTATGCGGAAGAAGCCGGTGTTACATATAAGTATTACCAGCCTCAGGAAGCAACAACGGACTCTTATGTAGAAACTATCGGCCTTGCAATTGAAGGCGGAGCTAAGCTTGTTGTTTGTCCCGGATATTTATTTGAAACACCTGTTTATATAGTACAGGAACAGTATCCGGAAGTAACTTTTATCTTGTTGGACGGTGAACCTCATAACGAAGACTATTCCGATTATAAGACAGCTAGCAATACGATGGCGATTTTATTCCAGGAAGATCAGCCGGGTTACCTTGCAGGTTATGCAGCTGTTAAAGATGGTATGACAAAGCTCGGTTTCATGGGTGGTATGGCAGTTCCCGCAGTAGTTCGTTATGGCTATGGTTTTGTTCAGGGAGCAGATGCGGCAGCTACTGAAATGGGTGTCAATGTAGATATTATGTACCACTATACAGGTGCATTTGCAGCTACTCCGGAAGCACAGGCTATGGCAGCTTCTTGGTATCAGAACGGAACAGAGGTTATCTTTGGTTGCGGCGGTGCGGTAGGTAACTCCGTAATGGCAGCAGCAGAAGAAGCGAAAGCGAAGGTAATCGGTGTTGACGTAGACCAGTCTTACGAATCCGACACGGTAATTACTTCTGCAATGAAGAAGCTTTCCGTTTCCGTATATGACGGAATCAAAGCTTTCTATGACGGAAGCTTCCCGGGCGGTTCCACAACAATCTTCTCCGCAGAGAACGATGGTATTGGACTTCCTATGGACACTTCCAAATTTACCAATTTCACACAGGCCGACTATGATGCAATTGTTGCAGGTCTTGTAGACGGTTCCATCAAGATTAATAACGATGTAGCTGATACGACGACAGCAGACCTTACTTTATCTTCGGCAAAGGTTACCTTTGTTGAATAAACTTAAGTGTTAGGATATTTAAAGGAAATTTAAGTTATAGTCAAAAAGGGTGCTTATCCGATAAGCACCCTTTTTCTACCAGAAATGCCATAACGAAGGACCTGATTTCCTGCTATAAGTTTCATATTGGAATATTTCAGGAGTAATGGAAGAAGGAGAAATATATGGACTATGTAATTGAGATGATGGGGATTACAAAGGAATTTCCGGGAATTATTGCAAACGATAATATTACCCTGAAATTGAAAAAAGGTGAGATTCATGCGCTGTTAGGGGAAAACGGTGCCGGAAAATCCACATTAATGAGTGTACTTTTCGGTATGTATCAGCCGGAAAAAGGTATTATCAAAGTAAACGGACAAGAAGTAAAAATCAAAGGGCCACTGGATGCCAATGCATTGGGTATCGGTATGGTACATCAGCATTTCAAGCTGGTACACAATTTCACGGTACTTCAAAATATCGTGCTCGGCATAGAGACGGTCAAGGGAGGAATCCTTCGTATGGAGGATGCCCGCAAGAAAGTAATGGAATTAAGCGAAAAATATAATCTTTTCATCGAACCGGACGCACTTATTTCCGATATTACGGTAGGTATGCAGCAACGAGTAGAAATACTCAAGATGCTTTACCGCAATAATGAAATTATGATATTCGATGAGCCTACTGCGGTGCTCACGCCTCAGGAAATCGATGAATTGATGATAATCATGAAAAATCTGACAAGGGAAGGGAAATCCATCCTTTTTATTACCCATAAATTAAATGAAATTAAAGCAGTAGCTGACCGGTGTACGGTATTGCGCCGCGGTAAATGTATCGGGACTATCGATGTGGCGGATACGGACAAAGAGACGATGTCCGAAATGATGGTAGGTCGCAAGGTAAATCTCAAGATAGATAAGCAACCAGCGAAACCGAAGGAGGTAGTGCTTTCCGTAGAGCATTTGTCGGTTAAGACCAAGAAGGAAGGACATACTAAAGATCTAGTAAACGATGTCAGTTTCCAGGTGAGAAAAGGCGAAATCGTATGTATCGCAGGAATCGACGGCAACGGACAATCGGAGTTGATATACGCGATTACCGGTATCGAGCGTATGAGCGCAGGCAAAGTGATATTAAACGGGGAGGATGTGACAGATAAAACCATCCGCTACAAAAACACTCACGGTCTTTCCCATATTCCGGAAGACAGACATAAGCATGGTTTGGTACTGGATTATAATCTGGCGTATAATCTCGTTTTGCAGCAATATTTTGAACCGGAGTTCCAAAGATACGGTTTTCTCAAGAACGATAAGATATATGATTACGCTGATAAATTGATTGATCAATACGATATTAGAAGCGGAGAAGGAACAGCCACCATTACCAGAAGTATGTCAGGCGGCAACCAGCAGAAGGCGATTGTTGCGAGAGAAATCGGACGTAATCCTGAGTTGCTTTTGGCGGTGCAGCCTACGAGAGGACTGGATGTAGGTGCTATAGAATACATTCATAAGCAGTTGATTAAACAGAGGGATGAGGGAGCGGGTATACTGTTAGTCTCCTTAGAATTGGATGAGGTTATGAACTTGAGCGACAGAATCCTCGTTATATTCGAAGGCAGTATTGTTGCGGAACTCGATCCAAAGGAAATTACGGTGCAGGAATTGGGACTTTATATGGCGGGCTCTAAAAAGCAAGTAAAGGAAGAGGAGGCAGGTTTGTCATGAATAAGAAAAGACATATAAATCTGACCGGACCGATATCTTCGGTATTTGCAATTGTTATCGGACTTTTGTTCGGATTTATCGTATTGTTGTTTTGTAACGCATCACAGGCGATTCCCGGATTTTTTACTATCTTAACAGGCGCCTTTACTCATGGTTTAAAAGGAGTGGGACAAGTGTTTTATTATGCCACTCCGATTATCCTTACCGGTTTATCCGTGGGATTCGCATTTAAAACGGGGCTGTTCAATATCGGAACACCGGGACAGTTTATCGTAGGTGCTTTCGGAGCAGTGTATGTCGGTATTACATTTACCTCGCTGGGACATGTGCACTGGATTGTGGCTGTGCTGGTAAGCGCTTTGTGCGGTGCCGTATGGGGAATTGTTCCCGGTATATTAAAAGCATTTTTCAATGTAAACGAGGTAATTGCCTCTATCATGATGAACTACATTGGCATGTATGCGGTAAACTGGATGGTAAAAGCGGATAAGACACTGTTTAACAGTATGCGTAATGAATCCAAGAATGTGGCGGTTAGTGCACAGATTCCTAAGTTGGGAATGGATAAATTGTTTCCGGGCTCCAGTGTAAACGGAGGTATTTTAATTGCTATTCTTGTAGTAATTATAATTTATCTTATTTTAAACAAAACTGCTTTTGGCTTTGAACTTCGTGCGGTAGGATTCAACAGGGAAGCAAGTCGCTATGCAGGAATCGATGAGAAGAAAAGCATCGTTTTTTCTATGATGATAGCAGGAATGATTTCCGGACTTGCAGGTGGTCTTTTATATCTGGCAGGTACCGGCAAACATATAGAGGTTGTGGATGTGCTGGCGTCGGAAGGATTTACCGGTATTTCCGTGGCGCTCTTAGGGCTTAGTCATCCGATAGGCATTTTATTTGCGGGAATTTTCATCGCTTATCTGACGGCCGGAGGTTTTTATCTGCAGTTATATGAATTTTCTACCGAAATTATTGATATTATTGTAGCTGTTATTATTTATTTCAGCGCTTTCGCTCTTATCGTTAAATCCTTCATGACGAAAGCGGCACGCCGCAGACAGGCGAAAAGAGAAGAAAAAGGAGGTAAAGGAGAATGAGCGTAGTATATTTTATTTTCCAGCAGACGATGTTTTTTATGATACCTCTTTTGGTGGTAGCTCTTGGCGGCATGTTTTCGGAACGAAGCGGCGTGATTAACATCGCTTTGGAAGGAATTATGACTATGGGTGCTTTTACCGGAATCCTGTTCCTCAATTTAACGGGAGGAAATATGAGCGGTCAGGGTCAGCTGTTGATAGCAGTAATAATATCAATGATAACGGGAGCAGTATTTGCTATGTTCCATGCTTATGCGTCGATCAATATGAAAGCGGATCAGACCATCAGCGGCACGGCGCTCAACCTTTTCGCACCTGCTTTTGCCATTTTTGTAGCGAGAGTTATTCAAGGCGTACAGCAGATTCAGTTTGCCAATACTTTCCGGATCGAAAAGGTGCCGGTACTCGGAGATATACCGATAATAGGAGATTTGCTTTTTAAGAACACGTATATTACTACCTATCTGGGATTTGTAATTCTTGCCATAGCCGCACTTGTTTTATACAAGACGAAGTTCGGACTTAGGCTACGTGCCTGTGGGGAGCATCCCCAGGCAGCCGATGCGGCGGGAATCAATGTTTACAGAATGCAGTATGCCGGCGTTATACTGTCAGGAGCATTGGGTGGACTTGGTGGATTGGTATTTGTAGTGCCGACTTCCACTAACTTCAATGCTACTGTATCGGGATATGGATTCTTGGCGCTAGCGGTATTGATATTCGGACAGTGGAAACCGGTTAAGATTCTTTGGGCTTCCTTGTTCTTCGGCTTGATGAAGGCGATTGCGGCAGCATATTCGGGAATTCCGTTTTTGGAAGGACTCGGCATACCTAGCTATCTCTACAAGATGATTCCATACCTGGCCACTCTGGTAGTTTTAATCTTCACATCCAGAAATTCACAGGCACCGAAAGCTTCAGGAATTCCTTACGACAAGGGCGCTCGCTAATCTATAATATAGAAATGCTATTTAAGAACAGCTTTTCGAAAGAAAAGCTGTTTTTTTAATACTTTGTCTGGTACAATAGTAACAGAAAATTATAGAGAGGGCGCAATATATGGAACAAAAGAGAATGGCAGAAATCCTTATGGCAGAAGCTCTTGAAATTATAATTGTTTTTGATTGTGAAGGAAATATTTTGCAATATAATAAGAAGGCAGAGGAAGAACTGGGGTATTCGGCAGGATTAAATCGGATAAACATAGCGGAGATACTGCGGAAGGAATTCGAGGACGGACATGATGTAAGGAAAGTCATGGAATATTTAAAGAACCGCAAAGAATCGGCCGTTTACAGGAGTAACGGAACATGCTTCAGCGTCATGCTTCATTTGGAGTATGACAGTGCTGCGGAAGAATATTTTCTCTTTGCTCTCGATATGGAAGTTAACAAAGAAATGGAAAATGAAGTATCTCGCATTAAAGAGGTAGCGTCTCAGGCGATGGAGATAAAAAATAAGTTTGTCGCCAATATTACGCATGAACTGCGGACTCCGTTAAACGGGATAAGAGGTCATGTGGAAAATCTGAAGGAAACATATCTTACAACAGAACAGAGAAAAACTCTGGCGATTATAGAACATTGCTGCAACAATATGTCTTCTATTATCAATAACATCTTGGATTTTTCGAAGTTACAGTCCGGAAAGCTTGAGTTGGAAATGCGGAAGTTTGATCTGCGTGAGATGATGGAGAATATCGTTTCGGCAAACATAGCTGCGATAAATGAAAAGGGACTTAAACTGACAGTAAATATAGATGAAAGTATTCCGAGATTATTGATTGGAGACGAACTTCGTTTAACACAGATATTGAACAATCTACTATCCAATGCGATTAAATTTACCCCGGCGGGGTTTATACGAATTGAAGTTGCCGTGACACTTCGGTTTAATGATGAATTGGAATTATTTTTCATGGTGGTTGATTCGGGTATCGGGATTGCTAAGGAAGAACAGGATCGTTTGTTCCAAATCTTTTCTCAAGTGGATTCATCCATAACGAGAAGATATGGGGGTACGGGACTAGGGCTCGTTATTGCCAAGGAGCTTGTGGAACTTATGGGTGGCAAGGTGTATTTGCAAAGCGAGAAAGGAAAGGGGAGCAGCTTCTCTTTTTCGATAGGTGTTCATACCGCGGAAACGAACAGTAGCAGGGAAGAATACAAAAAAGAAATCTTGCAATTTCTCGGACAGCAGCAAAATGCGGAAGGTTATAGACAGATTGAGGAATATTACCGTTTCGGTTCGGAGGAAAACAGAAATGAGATTGCCGGACGGATGGAAAAGCTAGTGCTTTGTATTGAATTGGGTTCCTGGGAAAAGGCTGAAGTCTGGGCAGGTGAATTAAGCAAGTTCGTGGAAATGGCGGATGAGGAAATAAAAAGAGCTGCTTTAAAATTAAAAATGGCGGTCAGAAAAGAAGACTACGATAAAAGCATGGAGCTTTACGAAAATGTAAAGAGGCTGATCTTTGAGAAAATCGGAGAGATTGATTATGGATTGGGAAATTAAGAACCAGGAGACTCCTCAGATACTTATAGTCGATGATTTAAAAATGAATATCCTTTTTTTGCGTGAGATTATTGAGGGCATGGGATATATCCCGCTAACGGCCGCCAATGGAAAAGAAGCTCTGCAAATTGTCAGAACTGCATTTCCGCAGGTTATATTAATGGATATTTCAATGCCGGAAATGAGCGGTTATGAGGTGTGCGAAATATTAAAGAAGAACAAACGGACACGAGACATTCCGGTAATATTTATTTCTGCAATGGATTCAAGTGAAAGTAAGATCAAGGGATTTAAAGCAGGAGCAGTGGATTTTATTACGAAACCGTTCGAACCGCTGGAGGTTACCATGCGGATAGAGAACCATCTGAAAATGTACAGGCTTCAAGAAGAAATGAAGGAATATAATTATAAGCTGAACTGCCTGGTAAACGAGCAGATGAAGCGGATAGAAGCGGAACAGAAGAATATATTGTATGCGCTTGCAAAAGTTACGGAGGGAAGAGACAACTCCATAAAGAATCATTTGGAAAACATCAGGTATAACAGCAGGCTTTTGGCGCAGAGCCTTCAATTCAGTCATGTTTTTGAAAAAGAAATTACGACGGCCTTCATTGAGAAAATAGGTGTTGCAGCGATGCTTCACGATATCGGTAAAATTCAGATTTCCGATGAGATACTTCTGAAGCCGGGGCAGTTAAGCCGCGAGGAACGAAAGGTTATTAACCAGCATACAGAGATCGGAGCTCATATATTGGAAGAAATACATGCCAATACTGAGAGTAACGATTTTCTTCCGATGGCGATCACTATTGCCAGATATCACCATGAAAAGTGGGACGGTACAGGATATCCCGAAGGGCTTAAAGAAAGAGAGATTCCTCTCAGTGCAAGAATTGTTTCGTTGATTGACATTTTCGATACATTGACCGGCGAACGCTGCTATAAAATGGCTTACACAATAGAACAGAGTCTTCTGATTATCGAAGAATGTAAAGGAATTTATTTTGACCCCGATATAGTGGAGGTATTTATGAAAATACAGAAGCAATTGAGACACAATTAATTAAGGAAACAATATAATATAAATCGGATGGAAGGAAGGACAGACAATGCGTAAGATAAAAGTATTGGTCGTGGAAGATTCCATCGTATTCAGGAATCTGTTAGTACAAGGACTGAATGAAGATCCGAACATTGAGGTAGTGGGTGTTGCGGGTGAACCTTTCGAAGCCAAAGATATTATTCCGCAGTGCAGGCCGGATGTTATGACGTTGGATATTGAAATGCCTAAGATGAACGGAATCGAGTTCTTAAGAAAGCTAATGCCTCAGTATCCTATGCCGGTGGTCATGCTTAGCGGAATGGATGATAAGGTGTTTGATGCGATGGAGGCCGGAGCGGTGGATTTCGCCCATAAGCCGGTAAATATGTCTAGATCGACAGTCAATGATTTCATAAGGCAGGAACTAATTGCAAAAATAAAGATAGCATCTTCCGTAGACGTAAAGAAATTACGCCGTACACAAGTGCTCAAGCCTATCAGAAGGGACAAGCTGAAAAACAGGAATTGCGTTATAGCTATCGGAGCCTCTACCGGAGGGACGGAGGCCATTTATGATGTAATCAAGCAATTCCGTCCCGATATTCCAGGAGTGGTAGTCGTACAGCATATGCCTGCAGGATTTACGGAGATGTATGCTGCCAGAATGAATAATCAATGCGAAGTCGTTGTAAAAGAAGCGAGAGACGGAGATGTGGTGAAACAGGGACAGGTACTTATTGCCCCCGGGGGTTATCAGATGCGTCTAGTGAAGAACGGCGAGGAGTATCGAGTGGAATGCAAACCGGGGCCAAAAGTCAGCGGACATTGTCCGTCGGTGGATGTACTCTTCGATTCGGTAGCTAAAACGGCAGGAGCGGATTCCATAGGCGTGATGCTGACAGGGATGGGCGGCGATGGTGCAAGGGGAATGAAAAAAATGAAAAATTGCGGTGCCGTTACCATCGGACAGGACGAGATGACCAGTGTGGTATACGGAATGCCCCGAGTTGCATACGATATCGGTGCGGTAAGGTACCAGGTACCTTTATATGACATAGCGGATAAGATTTATAATCTGTTGGGATAGAAAAAGGGAGAGAGCGATGAAGATACTATTAGTTGAAGATGATTTTGCCAGCAGAAAATTTATGGGCAAATATTTGAGCCGTTTCGGGGACTGCGACATTACAGTAGACGGAAAGGAAGCAATAGATGCCTTCGTGATGGCACTTACAGAGAATAATCCCTATCAGCTGGTTTGCCTTGACGTAATGATGCCGGAAATGGATGGTTATCAAGTATTAAGCGAGATCAGACAGATTGAGGCGAAGCAAGGGATAAGCGAGGACAAGGCGGTTAAAGTTATTATGACAACTGCGCTGAATGAAGAGAAAAATGTAAAAAAAGCCTTTGACTTGAATTGTACTGCTTATTCAGCAAAGCCTATCAACACAGAGAAATTCGAGATTCTTTTAAAGAAGATAGGATTAATCCCATAGAGGAACTCTTACATGAGGAGGAAAACAATGGAAGAGAGCTATAGCTCCGACGGAATGCTCGACACATATTTATATGAAAGTTTTCAATTGCTGGAGCAGCTGGAGACAATTGTGCTTTTGGATAGCAATGAGGAGTTTCTGGATGAGGAGAGCGTGCATGAAATATTCAGAATAGTGCATACGATAAAAGGTACATCCGGCATCATGATGTATGACAATATAGCGATTGCGGCACATAAGTTAGAAGATATTTTTTATTATTTAAGAGAGACTTACCGAGAAGATATATCGACGAAAGATTTGATGGAATACATCTTTATGGTATCGGATTTTATCGAAGGGGAGCTGGATAAAATTAAAGAAGCCCGCAATCCTGACGGGAACCCGGACAACATCATAAAGAGCATT
Organism: Clostridiales bacterium; assembly: GCA_012520655.1. Classification (GTDB taxonomy): domain Bacteria; phylum Bacillota; class Clostridia; order Lachnospirales; family Lachnospiraceae; genus Kineothrix. The sequence continues at coordinate 71,132 of JAAYNW010000019.1, forward strand.
GATGAGTTGTTGTTGAATTGGAAGGATAAGATACGCGAAAGGGGAGGAGAGCTCCCGCCTGAGAATCTGTATGTCGAGCCGAGATAATACTATATAGCTCCGGCTGAAGAACGAGCGGATAACCTGCCTTCGGTTATTGATTTGGGAGAGGAGCCTGAACCTAATCCGGGCGACTACGTAATTAAGAACGGAAAGGTTGCCAAAGAGAATGTCGTAGGTATAAGCGAGAGGAAGCTAGACAAGCTTGCGAGACTGGTTGAAAATTTAATGGAGGCCGAAAAAAATGTGCCGGAGGAAACCAATTGGAATGAATTCAGAGAAAAACTCATGGAGATTACAGATGAGCTGGAAACAACGGTAACGCAAATGCGAAAAACGTCTCTTGCGGCAACGTTTCGCAGAATGAACCGAATCGTATACGATGTATCCCGCAAATTACATAAAGAAATAGAATTTATTGTTTCTGGGGAAAAGTTGGAAGTGGAGCGAAAGATAATTGCCTGCATATCTGATTCGTTGATACACTTGGTGAGGAATGCGGCAGATCATGGGATAGAAGAAAAAGCCGAACGCCTTCGGTCGGGAAAAGAAGAAAGAGGAAAGATTACGGTGGAGGCGAAGATAGATGGTGATACTCTATATATTTATGTAAGGGATGACGGAAGGGGTATCGATAAACAAAAGGTTTTTTACAAGGCCGATAAACAAGGCCTTATCGACATGAATAAGAATATTTCCGAATATACGGATAAAGAAATCTATCATTTCATTACCCTTCCGGGCTTTTCCACAAAAGAAAAGGTGACGGAGTATTCGGGAAGAGGAGTCGGTATGGATACGGTAGTCAAAGAACTTGGGAAAATAGACGGGAAATTGGAGATTAACAGCGTTCCGGGGGAAGGGACTGAGATGCGTATGGTGATCCCTCTAAATTAGGCTGTTCTTTTTTTAATTTTCGCTCTTTTCTCTAAAGAATAGATGTGATACAATATATTAGAATTGTGCAAAACAATGACAAAAGAAGTATCCGGAACAGATGGAGGAGAATGGTATGGGTTTTTTACGGATTTAAAAGATGATTTATCACAGGCTGTGAATGAGTTGATGCCGGCTGATGGAAAGGCCCCCGGGGAGGCTGTGAAACCGGAAGATGTAAAGGAGCAGGCTGAAGTAGAGAATTCGAAAGGGCAACCCGGCATGAATGATACTACCGAGTCGTCGGATATTCAAAAACCAGATACCGGGAATTACTATAGGCCGGAACCGGATATGTCAGAGAAAAAGATGTCGGACGAAGTAGCTGTAATAACTGCCGGAATGACGGTTAACGGTAATATATCTTCGGAAGGTTCAATGGATTTGATAGGAACTGTCATTGGTAATATTAGTGTGTTAGGAAAACTAAATGTTACGGGATGTATACAGGGAGATGCCAAAGCTTCGGAGATTTATGCCGAAAATGCCAAGATAACGGGAGAAATTAACAGCCAAGGGAGCGTGAAGATTGGGAACAGTACTGTCATTATTGGCAATATTTTTGCGACCAGTGCGGTAATTGCGGGAGCGGTAAAGGGGGACATTGACGTACACGGACCTGTTCTTTTGGATTCTTCTGCGATTATTATGGGGAATATTCGTTCCAAATCGGTACAGATCAATAATGGTGCGGTTATCGAAGGTATGTGTTCACAGTGCTATTCCGATATAAATCCTGCGAACTTCTTTGAAGAATTCAATAAAGGAAAAAGATAATATGAAAAAGATTTTGCTAAAACTCAGTGGAGAGGCTCTTGCTGGTGATAAGAAAACAGGTTTCGATGAAGATACGGTCAGAAAAGTGGCTGTGCAAGTAAAGCAGCTCATCGAGGAAGGAATTCAGGTCGGGATTGTAATCGGAGGAGGTAACTTCTGGCGCGGACGTTCCAGTGAAAATATTGATCGTACAAAAGCAGATCAAATCGGTATGCTCGCCACTGTTATGAATTGTATATATACATCCGAAATCTTCCGTTCTATAGGAATGAAAACGGAGATACTTACACCCTTTGAATGCAGTTCATTCACGAAATTATTTTCAAAAGACAGAGCGTTTAAATATTTTTCGCAGGGAAAAGTAGTGTTCTTTGCAGGAGGTACAGGCCATCCTTATTTCTCTACCGATACGGGGGTTGTTCTTCGTGCGGTGGAAGTGGAGGCGGATGTTATATTGCTGGCTAAAGCGGTGGACGGTGTTTATGACGACGACCCGAGAAGAAACCCGGGCGCTAAGAAATACGGGGAAGTGACAATCGATGAGGTTATTGCGAAGAATCTTCAGGTCGTAGATATGACCGCTTCTATTTTGGCAAGGGATAATAAGATGCCCATGTGGGTATTCGGATTAAATGAGGAAAACAGTATTGTGAATACTGTAAAAGGAAATTTTAACGGAACAAAAGTAACGGTATAAAAGGATAAATAATTTAATCGGTGATGGAGGATGACACATGAACGAGAGATTACAAGCTTATGATGCGAAGATGAAAAAAGCATATGAATATTTGGAGGCGGAGTATGCTTCTATTCGCGCAGGACGTGCGAATCCGCATGTGCTCGATAAAATCAGGGTAGACTATTACGGAACGCCTACACCAATTCAGCAGGTAGGCAATATCACGGTGCCTGAACCGAGAATGATTCAGATCGCGCCATGGGAGAAATCTTTAATTAAAAACATTGAAAAGGCAATTATGGCTTCTGATATAGGAATTACACCTTCTAACGACGGTATAAGCATTCGTCTTGTTTTTCCGGAACTTACGGAAGAGAGAAGAAAAGAACTTGTGAAAGACGTAAAGAAAAAGGGAGAAGATGCTAAGGTTGCAATCCGCAACATCAGAAGAGACGGTAATGAAGCTTTCAAGAAGCTGGCCAAAGGAGATGTTTCGGAAGACGAAGTTAAACAGCTCGAAGATGAACTGCAGAAAATGACGGATAAGTTTGTTAAAGAAATTGATAAATTGATAGAAGAGAAATCAAAGGAAGTTCTCAAGGTATAATAAATTAAAATGGAGAGGGACAGTCGATAGAAATCGTATTGTCCCTTTTGTCGGTATGAAGAAACAGGAGCAGGAGAATAAAATGCAAGAGAGTAAAATCCAAAGGGATTTGAAGATTCCAAAACATGTAGCGATAATCTTGGATGGAAACGGACGATGGGCTAAGAGCAAAGGGATGCCCAGAAATTATGGGCACGTGCAGGGGGCAAAGACTGTGGAAGTCATTTGCGAAGAAGCCTATAAAATGGGAATACAATATCTTACTGTGTATGCTTTTTCTACGGAAAACTGGAACAGGCCGAAAGAGGAAGTGGATGCGCTTATGAAGCTGCTTCGCAACTATTTGAAGACTTGCTTAAAGACCGCGGAAAAGAATAGGATGTGTGTCAGAATTCTCGGTGATAAGTCGGGGTTGGATGAGGACATAAGGACAAGAATTGATGAATTGGAAGAGGCCACGAAGAATAATGATGGTTTGCATTTTCAGATAGCTCTCAATTATGGCGGCAGGAACGAAATTGTGAGAGCGGTCAAAAAAATATTGCAGCAAGTTCAGAATGGAGCTTTTAAGGAAAAAGATATCGATGAAAAGACGATAAGCGATGTTCTGGACACAAGGGAGCTTCCTGAGCCCGATTTGCTGATCCGTACATGCAACGAGCAAAGGATTTCTAACTTCCTGCTATGGCAGCTCGCATATACGGAGCTTTATTTTACGCCCGTCGCATGGCCTGATTTTACGAAGGAAGAATTGGTAAAAGCCATTGAAGCATATACTATGAGAGATAGAAGATATGGCTTGATAAAGGGGGATTGATGTATGTTTATGACACGTTTGTTCAGCAGTGCAATTCTTGTTATCATCGCGCTCGTTACTCTTTTGAGGGGAAGCTATCTGCTGGCGGCCATTCTCGTATTAATTTCTCTTGTGGCTTATTATGAATTATGCAGGGTTTGTAAGGTTTGTTCCGAAAAGCAGAAGGTAAACTCGCCTCTTGTGGTGGGATATACCGGAATTGCATTTTATTACGCGGCTATAGTATTTATAGATAATATGACTTTTCAGCTGCTTTGTATTTTATTTGTACTCGTAGCATATATGTTTGTATATGTATTCACTTTTCCCAAATATCAGGCGACGGAAATCATGTCTGCGTTTTTTTCTTTTGTTTACGGACCGGTCATGTTTTCTTTTATCTATTTGACAAGAGAGCTTCCCAACGGCGTCTATATCGTATGGATGATTTTTATCGGTTCATGGATTTGTGATACTTGTGCATATGTCAGTGGAATACTTCTTGGGAAGCATAAGCTTGCTCCGAAGCTGAGCCCGAAGAAATCTGTGGAGGGTTCCATCGGAGGGATATTGGGTTCCGGTTTGGTAGGAGGAGTGTATGGTTATTTCGTTGTGGAAAAAGTGGTAGAAGGACAGGAAATTACCTGGATATTTGTGATTATCAGTATGATTGGGGCTGTAATAGCTCAAATTGGAGATCTGGCAGCTTCTGCAATTAAGAGAAATCATGGCATCAAAGATTATGGACATCTGATACCGGGACACGGTGGGATAATGGATCGTTTTGACAGCGTAATTTTTACGGCGCCGATGATTTATACGTTGGCAGTTCTTTTGATAAAACAGATGTAAGTATATGGCAAAACATAATTTTTTCACAAGTATTTGATACTATAAAGAAGAGGCATGGTCGGCAAAATGAAGAAGATAGCAATTTTAGGGTCCACGGGTTCCATAGGAACACAGACTCTGGAAATCGTGAGAAACAATGAAGATTTACAGGTAGTGGCGTTAGCCGCAGGCAGCAATGTGGAATTAATGGAAAAACAGGTTCGAGAGTTTAAACCTTTTGTTGTCGCGATGTGGAGCGAGAAGGCCTGTGAGGAATTGAAGATAAGGGTTGCGGATACTCCGGTAAAGGTACTGTGCGGCATGGACGGTCTATTACAAATTGCCGTAATGGAAGAAATGGAGGTATTGGTTACCGCAATTGTGGGAATGATTGGTATAAGGCCTACCATAGCTGCGATAGAAAAAGGAAAAACCATAGCACTCGCAAACAAGGAGACGCTTGTAACGGCCGGACATATTATTATGCCTCTGGCGGCAGAAAAACATGTGGATATCCTTCCGGTAGACAGCGAGCATAGCGCTATTTTCCAGTCGATGAACGGTGAAAGCAAAAGGCGCATAAGCAAGATACTGCTAACCGCATCAGGCGGTCCGTTCAGAGGAAAATCAAAAGAGCAGTTATGGGATATGAAGGTAGAAGATGCCTTGAGACATCCGAACTGGGCAATGGGAAGAAAAATCACGATAGATTCTGCAACAATGGTAAATAAGGGGCTGGAAGTGATAGAGGCAAAATGGTTATTCGGCGTAGAACTTCCCCGGATTGAGGTAGTAGTTCATCCGCAGAGTATCATTCATTCCATGGTAGAATATGTCGACGGTGCGGTTATGGCACAGCTAGGCACACCGGATATGAAGCTTCCGATCGCATATGCGCTTTTTTATCCGGACAGACGCCCTATGGATGGGAAAAAAGTAGATTTTTTTGATTTGAAACAGCTTACTTTTGAAAAGCCGGATTTGGAGACATTTACGGGTCTGAAACTGGCTTTTGAGGCGGCAAAGCTCGGAGGCAGCATGCCTACGGTATATAACGCGGCAAATGAGAAAGCGGTCAGCTTGTTTTTAAACCGTCAAATAGGGTTTATGCAGATACCGGAGCTTATAGAAGCTTCCATGAGAAAGCATAGGCCGATCGAGAACCCGAATGTGGAAGAGATTCTTCAGGCAGAAGCAGAAACTTATGAATATATAAAGCAGGTGGTAAATTGATTATTACAATAATATTATTTTTACTTATTTTTGGGGTTATCGTAATATCCCATGAGCTCGGTCACTTTTTATTGGCAAAGAAAAACGGAATCAGAGTGGTGGAATTCGCGGTTGGCATGGGGCCGACGCTGTTCCATTTTCAAAAGGGAGAGACAATCTACAGTGTGAAGATATTGCCGATTGGAGGAGCGTGTATTTATGACGGAGAAGATGGCTTGAAGTCCAAGGACGGAGAAATCGATGAAGGCTCTTTTTTATCGGCGGG
>JAAYNW010000020.1 GCA_012520655.1 Clostridiales bacterium
ATGCGCTAAAAGAGATTATCTCCAGCAAGGATAAAGTTATCGTAATGGGGCATAGAAATGCGGATGTAGACAGCTTCGGTGCAGCGGTCGGCGTGGCGAGAATCGCACATACTCTGGAACGTAAGGTGCATATTGTTGTCAATAATGTGACTACCTCGCTGCAGCCAATGATTGAAATGTTCAAAAACAATCCAGGATATGATGATGACCTGATTATCAACAGCCAGCAGGCGATTGAAATGGTGGGGAACAATGCGGTGCTCGTAGTGGTGGATGTGAACAAGCCGAGTATTACGGATTGTCCGGAGATGCTTCGCCTGTGCAAGTCGATAGTCGTCTTCGACCATCACAGACAGGGAACGGAAGTTATTGAAAACGCTACACTTTCTTATGTTGAGCCGTACGCGTCGTCTACTTGCGAGATGGTTTCGGAGATATTACAGTATATCGGAGAAAATATAAAGATTACGAGTACGGAAGCAGATTGCTTGTATTCGGGCATTATGATAGATACCAACAATTTCATGTCTCAAACCGGTGTGAGGACCTTTGAGGCAGCGGCTTTTCTTAGAAGAAACGGCGCGGATGTTACCAGAGTACGCAAATTATTCCGTGAAGATGCGGCGGATTATAAAGCGAAGGCCGATGCGGTCAGCCAGGCGGAGATTTACCGCAATGCATATGCTATTTCCATTTGTACCGGAGACGATGTTCTTAATCCTACGGTAGCAGGAGCGCAGGCGGCTAATGAACTGCTGAATATTAAAGGTGTGAAAGCAAGCTTTATTCTGACTGAATACCAGAATCAGATTTATGTCAGCGCCCGTTCTATCGATGAAGTCAACGTTCAGATTATTATGGAGAGATTGGGCGGCGGCGGACATATGAATATAGCCGGGTGTCAGATGGAAGACAGGTCTTTGGCAGAAGGAATAGGCATAATTAAGCATACGCTTGATACGATGATTGAAAAGGGAGAGATTTAACCTGACAGATAATTGGACAGGCAGCAGATGATACAGGAGGTATTATGAAGGTTATATTGATAGAAGATGTAAAGAGTTTAGGAAAAAAAGGGCAGATTGTGGAAGTGAGCGACGGATATGCGAGGAATTTTATACTTCCCAAGAAACTTGGCTTAGAAGCCACCGGCAAAAATATCAACGATTTAAAGCTTCAAAAAGCAAATGAAGAAAAAATAGCACAGGAGCAGCTGAAGGCGGCTGAAGAATTTGCAGCGGAAATGGAAAAGAAAGAAGTCGTTGTAAAAATAAAATCCGGAGAGGGCGGAAAGACTTTTGGTTCCATATCGACTAAGGAAATAGCAGAAGCGGCAAAGAACCAATGCGGAATGGAGATTGACAAGAAAAAGATTCAGCTTCCTGAGGCAGTAAAGAGCCTTGGCGTATATGAAGTATCTGTAAAATTGCATCCGAAGGTGCTGGGCAAGCTGAAAGTAAAGGTTCAGGAAGAAAAATAGATATACGAAAAGTGAGAGGATAAAAAGTGGCGGCAATGGAAGAAACATTGCTTAAGAGGGTTCTGCCCCATAGTATTGAAGCCGAGCAATCTGTTATAGGTGCTATGATCATGGATAGGGAAGCAATTGTTGTAGCATCCGAGATTATAACGGGAGATGATTTTTACAGCAAACAGTGCGGGATTCTCTTTGAGGCAATGACAGAACTGAATGATGAAGGAAAACCGGTGGATTTGGTAACGCTGCAGGACAAGTTGAAGGAAAAAGATATTCCTTCGGAAATGAGCAGTCCGGAATATATAAGGGATTTAATTACTGCGGTGCCAACTTCCGCGAATATCAAATACTATGCGAATATCGTGGCTGAGAAGGCCACTTTGCGCCGGTTAATAAAATTGAATGAGGAAATAGCAAATACATGCTACGTAGGGAAGGAAAGCGTCGAAGCAATCCTTGAGGATACCGAGAAACGGGTTTTCGATTTGTTGCAAAGAAGACATACGGGAGAGTTTGTACCGATTCGGCAAATTGTCATGAACGCCATGGACCAGATTGAGAAGGCTTCCAGAAACAAGGGGAGCGTTACGGGAATCGCGACAGGATTTATCGATTTGGATTATCGCACAGCCGGAATGCAGCCTTCAGATCTCGTTCTCATCGCAGCCCGACCTTCCATGGGGAAAACGGCGTTTGTTCTTAATATAGCCCAGCATGTTGCGTTCAAATTAAATCAGGCAGTAGCTGTTTTCAGTCTGGAAATGTCCAAGGAACAGTTGGTGAACCGTCTGTTTTCCCTGGAATCCAGGGTGGATGCACAGAAATTGAGAACGGGAAATTTGTCGGACGGTGATTGGGAGAAACTGATTGAAACGGCCGGAGTCATCGGTCAATCAAAATTAATTATAGATGATACCCCGGGTATCAGCATAGCGGAAATGCGCTCGAAGTGCAGAAAATACAAGCTGGAACATGACCTTAAGATGATTATCATCGACTACTTACAGCTGATGTCCGGAAGCGGAAAAGGCGATTCCAGGCAGCAGGAGATTTCGGACATTTCCCGTTCACTGAAAGCTTTGGCAAGGGAACTCAGTGTGCCGGTTCTCGCTTTATCACAGCTTAGCCGTGCCGTGGAACAGAGGCCGGATCATAGGCCGATGTTATCCGACCTTAGGGAGTCGGGGGCGATTGAACAGGATGCCGACGTAGTTATGTTTATCTACCGCGATGATTACTATAATAAGGATACCGAGAAAAAGGGGATTGCCGAGATTATTGTGGCGAAACAGAGAAATGGTCCGATAGGAACGACGGAACTCGTCTGGCTGCCGGAATATACCAAGTTTGCCAATATGCAGAAATAATTGTTTGACAATAGAATAAGAGAATAATACAAAAGAGGACAAGTATAATATACGGTCCTCTTTTTATATGCATATATGACATAATAATCCAATTAGTCATATAAATCGACAAATAAAAGTGCATAAAACGGAGTAAAGAGTAAACAGAAAAACATAGGAATGCAGAAAGGGGAATAAAAATGGAAAGACTGACGCGTTATTTAATTTCAGATGCTGCTAAGCTGGTGGAGGTAGAATCTCATGTACTACGCTATTGGGAGGAAGAATTGGGGATTCCTATCAAAAGAAACGAACTGGGGCATAGATATTATACGGAACAGGATATAGATAGCTTCAGGGAGATAAAAAAACTAAAAGAGCAAGGGCTGCAGTTGAAAGCGATTAGAATGATAGTGCATAACGGCAAGCTTGAGCAGATAAAAGGCAATGCGTCGACAGAAAAGGAGCAGGGAAGGCAAATGATAGAGATTATCGCGTCGAAAGATGTGTCAGAAATGAGGCAGGATAGTGACGGATATAGTACTCTCGGTAGAGAAGAAAAGAGCATGCGTCTGCAAATACTGCTACAGCATATGATAGCGGAAGCAGTAAAGGAAAGTAATAAAGAGCTGTGCGATGATATTAAAGAAAGCGTGCTTAAAGAGATGGATTATCAGTTTCGTCTGCAGGAAGAGAGGGAAGAAGCACGAGAGGTCGAAAGGAGCAGGCGGGAGGATGAGCACTACAGAAAGATCGACGAGCTGCTGCGCAACTACAGTAAAAAGGGGAAAAAGAAAGAAGGAGAAAAGCAAAGCCGTTTCAGCGCAAGAAAAAAGCCTTCAATCGTTTGATTGAAGACTTTTAAGCGATTATAATTATATTAGCCTTGTGAAATAGCGCCTGTAGGACAAACCCCAGCACAAGATCCGCAATCGATGCATGTATTAGCATCAATTTCAAACTGGCTGTCGCCTGCGCTGATTGCTCCAACCGGACACTGTGCTTCACAAGAACCGCAGCTTACACAAGAATCGTTAATTACATATGCCATAGTGATATTCCTCCTTAAATATGTATCCTTATTGATAAAATGTTATCAAACTATACCTTATTTTAATATAAAACCGGCTCAAATACAAGTAAAACCTGTATAAAATATGGCGGTATGTTATACCATATTTTATACTGAAATTAATGAGGTTCCCCGGGTTCAGAACGGCGTTTTTTGATTCCTTCGAGTATTAACTTCTTCTTCTCCGGAATCTTATTTTTATCCATGGCAGGAACCCCGGCAAGTCTATATTCCATATTAAGCTGCTTATATTTGGCTTCTCCCATCGTATGGTAAGGGAGTACATCCAAAGCTTTCAGATTGCTGAACTGACCGATGAAGTATCCCAAGTCGTACAGATATTTGTCATCGTCGGTAAGTCCCGGTACAACAACATGGCGCACCCACATATCCACATGCTTTTCATTCAAATAAGCGGCAAAAGCGAGAATGTCCTCATTAGGCTGTGCCGTAAGTTCCTTGTGTTTTAAGGAATCGATATGCTTTATGTCCAACATAACGAGATCGGTCAATTCCATTAACCTATCCAGTTTTTTAATCAATTCCGTATTCTTCGCTTTATAGACAATGCCTGAAGTGTCAATGCAGGTATGAACGCCTTGGCTTTTTGCAATGGTAAATAAACCGATAAGAAAATCAACCTGCACTAACGGTTCCCCACCGGTTACGGTCATGCCACCATTTTTATAAAAGCCCTTATTCCGATTGTACTGCTCGAATACTTCTTCGGGTGTCATAAGAGTGCCGGCATTCATTTCCCATGTATCGGGATTGTGGCAATAGGCACAACGCATAGGGCAACCCTGCAAAAAAACAACGAATCTCGTACCAGGACCATCCACCGTACCAAAACTTTCAATTGAGTGTATTCTGCCTTGCATATTCCTCTTCCTTTTCCTTTTTAAAAAGAGCCCTGAAATTGTTTCAAGGCCCTTGATAATAATTGCTTTTGCGTAAAATTAAACAGACTCGTGGAATGTACGTGTAATAACGTCATTTTGCTGTTCGGGAGTCAATTTAATGAAATTAACCGCATATCCGGATACACGGATTGTTAACTGAGGATAGTTCTCAGGATGTTTCTGGGCATCCAGGAGAGTTTCTCTGTTAAGAACGTTAACGTTGAGGTGGTGACCACCCTTTGTTGCATATCCGTCTAATAATGATACAAGGTTATCAACCTGTGCTGAACTAATGTCTGCCATTTTATTTATCTCCTTTTGTTATTGATAATCGTCTAAGCCTTGTTCCAAAGTAGGAACACTGCATGCAAAAGGGGTTCTGGAACAGTCCGTACATCCCATGGTCTGAACGTTTTTTGTCTCTTTTTGAGAATTGTCCACGTCCACGTTTATATGACCTACACCTTGAAGCATGCCGGAATCCAACATTTTTACAATATCGTCAATCATTGTTTTCTCGTCCATAGCAAACCCCTTTCTTCATTTCATAGTTTGTTAGTTGTTCAAATCGATATCGATGTCGCCTGCAAATACTTTGTCTTCTTTGCCAAGAGCTCCCGGAATGATAGAGAATGTATTGGAAATACCATCCTGTGCGTCTTCGAAAGGAAGCTTGGATACGGATGACAGGGAAGCAATAGCACCATGTGTATCGCGTCCGTGCATCGGATTAGCACCCGGTGCGAAAGGCTGACCTTTCTTACGTCCGTCAGGTGTGTTTCCTGTTGCTTTACCATAAGTTACGTTAGAAGTAATCGTTAATACGGACATAGTGGGAACACCATTTCTGTAAGTATGATGTCTTCTAACTGCAGTCATGAATCTGGAAACGATGTCATGAGCAATCTGGTCTACGCGATCATCATCATTGCCGTATTTCGGGAAGTCGCCGGTTGTCTTGAAGTCAACGATAATTCCGTCTTCGTCTCTTATTACTTCTACTTTCGCGTATTTAATTGCGGACAAGGAGTCTGCAACGATGGACAAGCCTGCGATACCTGTTGCGAAATAACGTTTTACATCTCTGTCATGGAGAGCCATCTGTGCTCTTTCATAGCAGTATTTATCATGCATATAATGAATAACATTCAAAGTATTAACATATACATCTGCCTGCCATTCCATCATGTCAGTGAATTTGCTTATTACATCATCGTAATCCAAAACATCGCCTTCTACCTTACGGTATTTAGGTCCGACCTGTTTCTTGGATACTTCGTCGACACCGCCGTTCAAAGCGTAAAGCAAACATTTTGCCAAGTTGGCACGTGCGCCGAAGAACTGCATTTCTTTGCCGATTACCATAGAGGATACGCAGCATGCAATGCCGTAATCGTCAGCATGTACCGGTCTCATGAGGTCATCGTTCTCATACTGAATAGAAGAAGTCTTAATAGACATCTTTGCACAGTATCTCTTGAAGTTCTCAGGAAGTCTCGTGGACCAGAGAACTGTTAAGTTCGGTTCAGGAGAAGGTCCCAAGTTGGTCAGTGTGTGTAAATAACGGAAAGAAGATTTTGTTACCATATGACGTCCGTCGACACCGACACCGCCGATGGACTCAGTTACCCATACAGGGTCGCCGGCAAAAATCTGGTTGTATTCCGGAGTACGAGCGAATTTAACACATCTTAATTTCATGATGAAGTGATCTATAAACTCCTGAATCTGCTCTTCCGTGAATGTTCCGTTAGCCAGGTCTCTTTCCGCGAAGCAGTCGATGAAGGTAGAAGTACGTCCGAGAGACATAGCTGCACCGTTCTGCTCTTTTACTGCACATAAATATCCGAAATAGGTTGCTTGAATAGCTTCTTTTACGTTAGTAGCAGGTTTGGATATATCACATCCGTAAGAAGCAGCCATTTGTTTCATCATTTTAAGAGCTACGATCTGTTCGGAAATTTCTTCGCGAAGGCGAATAATATCGTCTGTCATAACGCGTCCGGTTGAATCTTTCTGAGCAAGTTTATCTTCGATTAATCTATCGATACCGTATAAAGCAACGCGTCTGTAGTCGCCGATGATACGTCCTCTTCCGTATGCATCAGGAAGACCTGTAATAATATGTGAAGAACGGCATGCTCTCATTTCTTCATTATAAGCATCGAAGCATCCGGCATTGTGTGTCTTTCTGTGTGTGGAGAAAAATTCGCTGATCTCAGGGTCAACTTCATATCCGTTATCCGAGCAAGCTTTTTCTGCCATACGAATACCACCGTAAGGCTGTAAAGAACGTTTGAAAGGTTTATCTGTCTGGAAACCTACGATAGTCTCCTTGCTCTTGTCCAAATAACCCGGTCCGTGAGAAGTAATAGTGGAAACAACTTTTGTGTCCATATCGAGAACACCGCCTGCTTCACGCTCCTTCTTCTGCAAATCAAGTACCATGTTCCATAAATCTTTTGTGTTTTGTGTAGCGTCGGCTAAGAAGGATTCATCACCATCATAAGGATGATAGTTTTTCTGGATGAAATCGCGTACATTGATTTCATTCTCCCATTTACCGCCTACAAAATCTTTCCATTCTGGTCTCATTTTGAATAAGCCTCCTACTTTTTATATGATTGATTAATAATTAACAATTCGAGCACATTCATTATATGTTAAACGCTCTTGTCGAGTCAAGCGACGGAATGTACTTTTTTAGGTACATCTGCGTAAAATGACTATTTCTTTATAAATTTTTTCTTAATTATATTAAGAATTTAGAATAGGTTGTCAGAAGGTGGAGAAAGTATTATACTATTAGTAGTTTTCCAAGAAAGCATTTTTTATACAGAAGGAGGTAAGAAAGATGGCAGAGATTACCAAGGATATGACAATCGGAGAAATTTTAAGAATAAATCCCAATGTAGCCCCTATTCTCATGGAAGTAGGAATGCATTGTTTGGGTTGCCCTTCCTCACAGGCAGAAACATTAGAGGAAGCAGCTATGGTTCATGGCATGGATATAGATGAACTGATGGGAAAAGTTGCTGCTGCTTTATAAAATATCCACATGATTGGCATTAATGATTTAAATGAAAAAGAGGTGCATCGTAAATCCGGTGCACCTCTTTCGTTTGAATTTTTGCATTTATATTTTACTTAAAGACTGTATGGCATTATTTTTGATAATGGGTTCAAAGTGTTCTTCAAAATATGCCTCACTAGCCAAAGCATATTTTTCATTGGTTCCGTATTCTGATAAAATGTTGCATATTTTGTTAAATTCTACCGGAGTGTGGCTGCCTTTGGTCACAATCAGCACATACCGGCGATTAATATCGTTTTTATATAATGAGTTACTTCCAACATAATTAGGAGCCAATACGTGAGAAATCCGTGTAACGATACTGAGTGAATCGAAAGAAAAGATTCTTGTCAAGTCTTGATCTTCCTGAATGGAAAAGTCCGGCTTCTTTGTGCTCTTCTTAAGTGGCTTTTCTTGATTAACAGAAGAATCCTCTGCTTCTTCCAAAGCGTTTGAGTATTTGCCGTTATGAATCTTCTTGAATAAATCAAGTACATCGTCGGCACCTTCGGAAAGACTGTCTATCATTTCATCGAGCTCTTCTTCCGTATCGTGGACAGAAGGAGCGAACTTGGAAAAACGTGTATCCAATTCTTCCGGGTCCTCTACTTTTGTAATGATAAGAACGATACAGTCTGAATTCAGCGGAATAGCTTCTATCATCAGCGGAATGTCTTCAGCCTCAAATCCAAATTCGAAAGATGCCTGCTGCATCATATCGCGAAACAGATTCTTTGCTTTTTCGGTTCCGTATGCGAGTTCACTGATTTTTAATTCACGGTCGGCTAAATCTTCTCTGGTAAGTGTACAGCGAATCTGATGGTCATTAACTTTTTCAATTTTCATGTTATCACATCCTTACTATAAGATACTGCCATTGTTTTATCTTGTGACTAACCTGAACCTATTAACCCTAAAGAATAATACTTTACAGTTAAATGTATATTATACTTAACCTCAATTTAAGTCAATAGAGTTGCCTCAGTGTTTAAAAAAATTTTATAAAGTTTACATTTTCCTTCAAAATTCACTTGAAAAATCCGGAAGCTTTGGGTATAATTAACTTTGCGGGATGTTTCCGGATAGTCAGTATCAGAAGGAGGCATGACAGTTCTATATATATATTGTATCATTTTAAAGCTTATATTGGAATATTTTTCACGCATTTTTTTTAATAGTGACTTATATTTTAATCCTTATCCTCTTTTATAGTATGGAGGATGTCTTACAAGCTTATGTGCTTGTTCACGAAATAAAATTTTCCAAATATTTTCACAATCTTATAATTCACGTATAGTTTTATGGGGTAATTTTATTTTTGTACTATTTTATTCGATGCATGTTCGGACATTCCGTTACTGTCTATTATCGTCAATTTATCTAAAAGTATAAAATTTTTAAAAAAAATATATCACGAATTTACTTTTGGTCATGGAATTGTAATTAGAAAACAATGGAATAATATGACATAAGAAGGGAAGAATAGTACATGGTATCTGTTCGCCCGGTAATCGGTAATATCAAATTCTCTGCGTAAAGTAATAGCAATTTTTGTTGCATCGAAACAGGAAGACCCCCGAGACTGCAAGATGTAGTAGAATGAGGTTAAGTGCCGGCGTTAGAATGTATTATACTGACAAAAAAAGTAATAAAATATCAAAATTGGTAATGACGGTATTAGAATAGTTTGCTATAATAAAGGACGGTTGGAAGGGAGCTGGATAAATGAAGAAAATGATTCCGGTAATAACTGCAATCGTCCTTATTTTTGTAGTTATTGCAATAAGTGCTGGTATAAAATTTGCAGATAAATATTCATACTCGAATGAGAAGAAGGATCTGAACGAATATTTTTCTATAGAAAGTACCGATGAGGTACCGATTGTTTTGCAGGACGAGCTGACAGAGGAATCTGCCAAATTATTGGATGGAGTGTATTACTTGGATCTGGGAACCGTCCATAAATACTTTAATGACAGATTTTATGAGGACAAGAATGAAGCACTTCTTCTGATTACATTGCCGCAGGAAACAATTCGTAACGAAATCGGTTCTAAGGAATATAGTACGGCGGATGGTGCCGTATCCGAGGAGTATGTCATATCCAGATACGAAGGGGATACTCTCTATATAGCTATCGATTACGTGAAAAAATATGCGAATTTTTCATACGAAGCCTTTACCGATCCGAATCGCATGCAGATTTATACGAAGTGGGAGGAATACAAGACCGCGCAGCTTACGAAGGATACGTCGGTGCGTTATCAGGGCGGAGTAAAAAGTCCCATTTTAACGGATGTGGCAAAGGGAGATAAGGTAACAGTAATCGAGGAAATGGAAAAGTGGAGTAAGGTAAAGACTTCCGATGCTTTTATCGGTTACGTGGAAAACAAGCAATTGACTAACTACGGTACGGAATCTCCTATTCCGGTAGCAGATTATGAAGAACCGGTATATACGAGTATTTTGAAGCCTTATAAGATTAATCTTGCGTGGCATGCGGTTGCAGGGGTTGCGGGGAATGACACGTTAGCCTCCGTATTGGAAGGAACAAAAGGGATAAATACGATTTCACCCACATGGTTTGCATTAAGCGACAATGAAGGGAACTTTACGAACTTCGCTTCTAAAGATTATGTGACAAATGCGCATAATCGAGGGATAGAAGTATGGGCCCTCATAGATAATTTTACCAATAAGGAAACAGTAGATACGTATGAGGTATTATCTTATACAAGTAAGCGAACCTACCTTATAGAAAATCTCATAAACGCGGTTTTGGAATATGACCTGGACGGAATCAATGTGGATTTTGAGGAGATCAGTCAGGATGCGGGAGAGCATTTCATACAATTTATCAGAGAATTATCCGTTGCCTGCAGAGCGAACGGAATAGTTCTCTCGGTTGACAACTACGTGCCTACCGGATATACGGATCACTATGACCGGAGAGAACAGGGAATAGTGGCAGATTATGTAGTCATTATGGGATATGATGAATATTATAAAGGCAGTTCCGAGGCGGGAAGCGTTGCATCTATTGATTTTGTGGAAAACGGAATCAAGAAAACGGTAGAGCAGGTACCTCCGGAAAAGGTAATCAACGCGGTTCCTTTCTATACGAGAATATGGGAAACAAAAGGTGCTGAGCTTACCAGTCAGGCAGTAGGAATGGAGCTCGCGGAAGAATTTGTACAAAATCATAATATCGAGACGAGATGGGATGAAGTAACTTGCCAGAATTACGGTGAGATACAGGAGGGTGACAGTTTCTATCAGATATGGCTGGAGGATGAGCAATCCTTAGAGGTCAAGCTGAACATTATGCAGAAATATAATATTGCAGGTGTTGCCGAATGGAAATTGGGATTTGAAAAATCATCCGTATGGGATGTTATTGAGAAATATTTGAACCAGTAGAAAGTGTTCATTTTTCTTTCTTATATTTCATAGATTGAAGTAACAGTAGGAATATAAGTGAGAAATCAATGATAGATGAAAAACAGAAAAAGATTTTAGGCATTATTATGGCGGTAATTCTCCTCGTGTCCATGTATTTTGTGGCGAGAGAGGGTGCCGCCTATGTTAATGCGGACAAAGTTATCTCAGGAAAAAGTGAATCGGAGGAAATCTGTGTCGTTGTCGATGCGGGGCATGGCGGCGCGGATCCGGGGAAGGTCGGTATTAACGGCGCCTTAGAAAAAGATCTTAATCTCCGGATTGCGGAGCTTGTAAAAGAATTCCTCGAAGCGCAGGATATAAAGGTGGTCATGACGAGGACGGATGACGGAGGTTTATATGATGAGAACACTTCTAATAAGAAGGTACAGGATATGAAACGAAGGATTGCAATTATAGAAGAAGCCAAGCCTGAAATTGTAGTAAGCATTCACCAAAACAGCTATCATGAAGAGTATGTGCACGGAGCACAGGTCTTTTATTATTCCGGAAGCGGAACCGGAAAGAATCTTGCAAAGTTGATACAAAGACAGTTTATCACAGGCGTAGATCCCGAGAATAAGAGGGAAGCGAAGGCAAATGACAGTTACTACCTATTAAAGAAGACGTCCGTGCCGATTGTAATTGTGGAATGCGGATTTCTATCCAACAGGGAAGAGGCAGAAAGACTGAACTCCGACATTTACCAGGAAAAAGCGGCGTGGGCAGTACATATGGGAGTATTGCAGTATTTGAACATGCATAATAAATAGAGACAAAAAAAGGCGATTGTGATATACTATACGGGGTGAATTCAAATGGAAACCAAAATAATCCGAATGGATGAAAATAATATAGATTATGAAATGCTGGAAAAAGCAGGAGCAATTATTAAAGCGGGCGGATTGGTGGCATTTCCTACGGAGACTGTATATGGTCTGGGAGGAGATGCATTGAATGAGGAATCTTCGGGGAAGATATACCGTGCAAAGGGAAGACCTTCGGATAATCCGCTTATTGTACACATCTGCAGGCTGGAAGCGATGTTTTCTATCGTAAAAAAGGTTCCGGATGCAGCGATGAAGCTGGCAGAGGCTTTTTGGCCCGGACCTCTTACAATTATATTGAATAAATCGGAAAAGGTACCCTATGCGACAACCGGAGGGCTTGATACGGTTGCCATAAGGATGCCGGAACATAAAGTAGCCCTTGCCTTTATAGAAGCGTCCGGCGGATATATTGCGGCACCGAGCGCCAATACATCAGGTAAGCCGAGCCCTACTCTCGCAAAATATGTAGCGGAAGACATGGACGGCAAGATTGAGATGATTATCGACGGCGGAGAAGTAGGCATTGGATTGGAATCTACAATTGTGGATTTGACAGAAGAAATTCCGATGATTTTGCGCCCCGGTTATATTACGAAAGAGATGCTGGAGAGAGTTTTAGGCGAAGTGAAGGTGGATGCGGCGGTACTTGAAGACAGCTCCGGGAAGGCGCCGAAAGCGCCGGGAATGAAGTACAGGCATTATGCACCCAAAGGCAAGCTGACAATTATTGCCGGAAATCAGGAAAAGGTTGTCGGCGAGATAAACAATAGAGCCGCAATGATGCGGGAAAAGGGCGAAAAAGTCGGGATAATCGGAACGGATGATACCATCTCTCTTTATCGTGCGGACAGCATAAAAAGTGCGGGAAGAAGAGAGGACGAAGAGTCTATCGCTCGAACGCTCTATAAGATGCTCCGGGAGTTTGACGATGAGAATGTGACTGTAATTTATTCCGAGGCTTTTGATGAGACTTCGGAGAATGGGGGAATAGGACAAGCTATTATGAACCGGCTGTTAAAGGCGGCAGGACATCATATAGAAAGTATATAGAAAAGCATAAATAAGGAGGCGCTTATGTCTATTGCATTAGGATGCGACCATGGAGGATATGGTCTGAAACAGGAAATAATAAAATATTTGGAAGCGCAGGGCATTGCATACAAGGATTTCGGCTGCACGAGTATGGAATCTTGTGATTATCCGGAATATGCGCGGGCAGCAGCACTGTCGGTAGCATCGGGGGAATGCGAAAAAGGAATTGTTATTTGCACTACAGGAATCGGGATATCCATAACTGCAAATAAAGTAAAGGGCATTCGCTGTGCACTCTGCTCTGATACAGTTTCGGCAAGATTGACGAGAGAGCATAATGATGCGAATATGCTCGCCCTCGGTGCGGGAATCGTAGGTACCAACCTGGCACTGGGTATTGTAGATATATTTCTTCACACGGAATTCCCCGGCGAAGAAAAACACTGCAGAAGAATTAAAGGAATTGCGGCAGTGGAAGATGAATTGATGAAATAAAAAATATATAAAATAGTGACAGTATACACAGGAGGTATTGCAATGGCAAAAGTAGTAATTATGGATCACCCGTTAATTCAGCACAAGATTGGTTATATCAGGAGAAAAGACACCGGTACGAAAGATTTCAGGCAGACAATTGGTGAAATTGCCATGTTAATTTGCTATGAAGCAACCAGAGATTTACAGCTTTCCGAGGTAAAAATAGAGACGCCGATCTGCGCTTCGACGGCAAAAGTATTAAAAGGTAAGAAAATGGCCATCGTTCCGATTCTTCGTGCGGGGCTCGGTATGGTGGATGGTATGCTGACACTTATCCCGGCGGCAAAGGTAGGACATATCGGGTTGTATAGGGATCCGGAGACTTTGAACCCGGTAGAATATTACTGCAAACTTCCGGCAGATTGTGCGGAGAGAGAGGTGTTCGTAGTCGACCCGATGCTCGCTACAGGCGGATCTTCCGTTGCGGCAATTCAGATGTTAAAAGACAAGGGATGCAAAAATATTCATTTTATGTGTATCATTGCAGCTCCAGAAGGGGTTGAGAAAATGAAAAAAGAACATCCCGACGTAGATATGTATATAGGTGCGTTGGATGAAAGACTGAACGACCACGGATATATTGTTCCCGGTCTGGGGGATGCGGGAGACAGAATATTCGGAACCAAATGAGAAAGGATTTATAAAGGGGATACATGAAAAGAAAAAACTATATTTCCTGGGATGAGTATTTTATGGGAGTGTCCAAGCTCTCGGGCTTAAGATCCAAAGACCCCCATACTCAAGTTGGGGCATGTATTGTCAGCGAAGACAATAAGATATTATCTATGGGATATAACGGATTTCCGGCGGGCTGCTCGGACGACGAGTTTCCTTGGGAGAGAGAAGGAGAGATATACGATACGAAGTATGCCTATGTGACGCATAGCGAATTGAATGCTATATTGAATTACCGGGGCGGTAGCCTGGAAGGTGCGAAGATATACGTATCATTATTTCCGTGTAATGAGTGTGCGAAAGCAATTATTCAATCCGGTATCAAGACTATTGTATATGACAGTGATAAATATGCGGATACCCCGACTACCAAAGCCTCCAAAAGAATGCTGGATGCGGCTGGGGTAAGATATTATCAGTATCAGAGAACAGGGAGAAAGGTAGAACTGGATATGTAGTGTATGCCGTGTAATATGGGCATAAGGCGGGTAGAACAAATGAAGCATATTGGAAAACAGAATATTGCGGCGGTGCTCATCGTAGCATTGCTGGCAGGGTGTATACCTATGACAACTGCGACCACTGCATATGCGACAGAGGCTACCAGAAAGAAATTGCAGGAAGCGCAGAACGAGAAAAATGAAACGGAATCCAATCTTAACCAGACGAAGGAAGAGCTGCAGAATCTGAATCAGCAGAAAGATTCTCTTCAAGGGGAGCTGAATACTCTTAACAATCAACTACAGGAAGTCAGCGATAACTTGGAGAAGCTGGAAAAGCAAATTGCAGATAAAGAAGCGGAGATAGAGCAGATGCAGCAGGAATTGGCGGATGCGAAGGCTACGGAAGAATGGCAGTATGAATGCATGAAAAAGAGAATTCAGTTTATTTATGAAACACAGGATTATGTCATGCTGGAAATGCTTTTTGCCTCGGCAAATTTCTCTGATTTTCTAAACCGCAGCGATTATATCGATCAGCTTTCCGCATATGACAGAAAGAAGCTGCAGGAGTATACGGAAACGAAAGAACAAATTGCGGCAGCAGAGAAACAGCTGCAACAAGAAAAACAGGAATTGGATGATTATAAAGCCAAGGTAGAGGTGGAAAAAAGCCGGGTATCGGGTCTCGTAGGCCAGACAGCCACAAATATTGCCGGAAAACAAAATGAAATATCGCAGGCAGAGGCGGATGCCTTGGCCTATGAGCAAAGAATAAAGGAACAGGAAGAGAATATTTCCAAACTACAGGCGCAGCTGGCAGAAGAAATCAGACTATCTCAATTGGCGGCACAGTCGGCATGGAGAGATATTTCCGAGGTCAGCTTTGCGGAAGGGGACAGATATCTTCTTGCCAATCTCATTTACTGCGAAGCCGGTGGTGAAGGCTATGCCGGGCAGCTGGCAGTAGGTTCGGTTGTCATCAATCGCGTATTGAGCTCCGTATATCCGGATTCGGTAGTAGGGGTCATTTACCAGGGCGGGCAGTTCTCTCCCGTGGCGAGTGGCCGTCTCGCAATCGCGTTGGCGGAAGGAAAGGCTACGGCAAGCTGTTATCAGGCGGCTGACGATGCGATGAAGGGGAATACCAACGTTGGGAATTGTGTATATTTCCGTACTCCCATAGAAGGCCTCAGCGGTATAAATATCGGAGGGCATGTATTCTATTAAGTTTTATAAAGGACTCTAGGTGCTCTAATTTCGGAGCATAAGAAAAGAAGGCTTGGCGGTTCTCGGAAAACAAAGGATGGCCGTGCCTTCTTTTAAAATGTTTAAAATTAAAATATTTAAAATGTAAAAAAATGAAATTTACTTATATTATGTCTTCGATATATTGTTGCAAAATATGAAAGTTACCGTCATAGATGGTTTGAAGCAAACTGTTTAAGCGCAACAGGCATGCTTTTATCAGTTCATCCTGCAAAAGTCCTTCATCCAGGGCTGTAACGAGTTCGTCCAAGTCTATGACTTTTGTAAATCCGTCAGGATAGACAATGACATCAGCAAGCAAGTCCAAAGATGTTATAGAATTTTTCTTAAAATCATAAATATACTCTACGATATCGCAGTACCAATACAAAAGGGAACCGTCTTCGCGATAAAATTTACTTACCTTAACCCCCTGATTAAGGAAATAACATGAATAACCATGGTGCAAATCTTTTTTCGGCTTTAAAGCATTCCACTTGGTAATGATGACTTCATCGTTGCATGTAACGATGATATCGTCTTTCAATAAAATGCACTCGTTCGGCATGATTCTTTTACGGTAAAGAATGGGGTTTGTCATGCGCCCTCCTGGTACGCTGCATTACAGAAAAAGAGAATGGCTGCAGCGGCTGATTTCAGTTTGCAGTAAAGAGATATATGTCCAAATATTACACTTGTGTAAAGCAAAAGTCAAGCGGGAAAATCGGATAATTAATTGGAAAGACCGACAGGAAAGTCAAAAAAGAGAAAAACGCATATGATAACATAAAAAATAATGTTTTTTGAAGGACGCTGCTCATGTATAATCAAAGAATTTTACCCTTTTATATGACATACCCGCTGCCTCTTTACTACCAGGAAGAAGATACGGCGATGAGGGATTTGGAGTACTTACAGCAAATGTATCCTGTAGAGGCAAAAAAGTATCAGAAAATAATTGCCGGTATATTGGATAAGCTGGATTATGAGGGAAGTATGATTTATGACGAATATCCTGATAAGTGGCAGATGTACAGACTCTCGCAGAATGTTTTGGACGTTATAAGGAGACAGGAAGAATCGGAAAAACCGGGCATGGCTATCTCGAAGGAAAAGCTGGATTCGATTTTAGACTTTGTACAGATAATTCTTTGCTATGAAATTTATAAGAAAAGGCATAACCATAACCATAACGGGATTTTAAAGTTTTAGTTGTAGTTTTATAGTAAAGTCAGTAAAATATAGTCATGGCAAATCATGCCATGACTATATTGATGTGCTCGGAGAAAAGAAAAGGATAAAAAATGGAAGAATTATTGCGGGAAGCAGTCGGAGAAGGATTGTATCAGATTGTTCTGAGCAACCCCAAAGATAAGGAAAAAATGAGCAAGGTAAAAATACGCCCTGTGATGTTAAAAAATAAATTATTATATCAAGAAACTACGTATATCGGAACGCAGGTGTTTCACGATAATTTCGATAAAGAAGCTCTCATAATCCGAATTATGACACATTTGTCGGATGATTTTCGCCAATGCGAAATAGAAGCCTTGAATGTAAAAGCGACTATACTCGTAAGCAAAAAAGGAAAAATGACAATTAATAAGAAAACGGTAACAGGCGAACAAAAAGAAATCGATTTCTCTCATAACAGGGCAAAGACGTATATCCTGGAAGAAGGAAAACCGGTTCCTTTTCTTGTGGACTTGGGGGTTCAGACTTCCGAGGGAAAGATTGTAAAGTCAAGATATGATAAATTTAAGCAAATTAACCGGTTTCTGGAATTTATTGAGGACATTCTGCCCACACTTCCTAAAGAAAAGACAATTAAAGTCATTGACTTCGGATGCGGCAAATCCTATCTCACTTTTGCAATATATTATTATCTAAATATATTGCAGGGATTTGATGCGGAGATTATAGGATTGGACTTAAAGAGAGATGTTATTTTCCGCTGCAAGGAGCTCGCATCTAAATATGGATATGAGAACCTGAAATTCATGCAGGGGGATATAGGCACGTTTGAGGGGGCGGAAGCTGTCGATATGGTAGTAACGCTTCATGCGTGTGATACGGCAACTGATTATGCGATTAAAAAGGCTATAGGATGGAATGCGAAAGTGATTCTTTCCGTTCCTTGCTGTCAGCACGAGGTGAATAGACAAATTGCGTGCGAAGAACTTGTTCCTGCGCTTAAGTATGGATTGATAAAAGAGAAGCTGTCGGCACTCATAACCGACGCCGTTCGTGCCAATATTTTAGAGGAATGTGGATATGACGTGCAAATACTGGAATTTATAGATATGGAACATACGCCCAAAAATATATTAATTCGTGCCGTTAAAAAACAGGAAAAAACCGGGAAAAGAAAAGAAACGAATGTGAATGAAATGACAAAGTTGTTGAATGTGGAAACTACTTTGCAAAAGTTAATGAAATAGAACAGCATACTCAAACATATTTATATTAAGAAATAAGGAAACAGAGAATGAAGAAGACAGCGATAAAATGTATTTATCTGGCAGCTGTATTTTTAATAGCACTTTTGGTTATCAGTGCGGTAGCTAATCAGGGAAATACTGAGATGACAATGGAAATGGGACCCGCATCATATCCGATAGTTCATATGATTGTAGGAGGCCGTGAGGTAAATAGCCTGCATGGGTATAAGGAAAGTATGCAGTGCAGTTACCAGAGAAACAGTATCACGCCTCTCGGACAAGGTAGAAAAGTAAATATTTCCGTCGATAAGTATGGGCAAAATATTGACGGCTTGTCTTTTGAAGTCAGGAGCATGGACGGAGAAAGACTGGTAGAGAGCACGCAGCTTACGGAATATGAAGAAACAGAGGAATCAATTGAGGCCGAATTTTCCATAAAGGATTTGATTGAGGAAGATACCGAATATATGCTCGTGCTGCTTCTTGAAGACAGCAATGGAAGAACTATTTACTACTATACAAGAATTATTCAAACGGAAAATTATTTTGTAAATGAAAAGGTCGATTATGTATTGGATTTTCATAGAAAAACCTTTGATAAAGAAGCTGCAAAAGATTTGACAAAATATCTGGAATCAAATTCCGACGGGGATAATACGACTTTTAGTAAAGTCACGATACACAGCAGCTTTAATCAGGTTACATGGGGTGATTTGACCGTAAATAAGATGACGGAGCCGGATATAACGATTAAAGAAATGGCTTCGCAGACGGGAGCTTTGGAACTCAATTATATTGCATCGATAGACGACGGCAAGAGGACGAATCTTTATCACATAAAGGAATTCTACCGAATCCGTTATACTTCCGACAGAATTTATCTGCTCGATTACGAGAGAACTATGAAGCAGATTTTTGACGAAAAAGCGGATGTTTTCAATAATAATAAAATTGATCTCGGAATTACTTCGGAAGAAAGCATTGATCTAGTAGAAAGCGACGGAGGAAACGTAGTTACATTTACCGACGGAAACAGACTATATTGCTACAACATAACCGATAACAAATTATCGCTTTTATTCAGCTTCTATAATGGAAATTACAGCGATGAGAGAGTGACCTGGAATAAGCATGAAATTAAAATATTGAATGTAGATGAAGCAGGAAATGTTCAGTTTATTGTTTATGGCTATATGAACAGGGGAAAACATGAAGGGGAAGTAGGAATATCGGTTTACCATTTCAGCGGGTTGTTAAATACGATTGAAGAGCTTGCTTATATACCGAGCAACGGTTCCTACGAAATTCTGCGGGCTGAGATGCAGCAGCTTGCTTATATTAATAAATCTGCGATTTTCTTTTTTATGCACGAAGGATCGATATATGCGGTAAATCTGGAGAACCGGACATGCGAGGTTATGGTTTCTGACTTGACGGAAGGCAGCTATAAAGTGTCGGATTCTAACAGGATGGTCGTATGGCAGACCGGGGCAGACTTATACGCCAGCAGGAAGCTGATACTCATGAATCTGAACACCAAGGAAAAACTTGAAATTAGCGCCCGAACGGAAGAATATATCGCGCCGTTGGGATTCATGGGAGAAGATTTAATATACGGACTGGCCAAAAGTGAAGATGTGGTACAAGACAATACGGGAAGTATATTATTTCCTATGTATTGCATCAGGATTCAGAATGAGAACGGCGAGGTGCTTAAGACTTACCGCCAGCCGGACATCTATGTGGTTGGAAGCCAGATCCAGGGCAATCAAATCAATCTCCACCGCTTGGAAAAAGATAAGGAAACGGGCAATTATACAGAGATTTCCAATGATCAGATTGTAAATACAAAAATTGAGGTGGACGGAAATAATACGGTGGAATCCGTAGCTACGGATAAATATGAAAAAATAGTACAGATAGCAGCAAAAAAGAATATTGACACAAAGACGTTAAAGAGACTTACGCCAAAAGAAGTATTATTTGAAGGTGAAAGAGAAATTGCGCTTAAAGAGAGTGAAACGGATACTTCCCGATACTATGTATACGGCAAGAACGGAGTGGAAGGGATCTTTACCGATGAGGGGAATGCGGTAAATCTTGCGTATGATATTTCGGGTATTGTAGTGAATGAAAAAGGGGACTATATCTGGGTAAAAGGGAACAGAAGCCTGAAGAACCAGATTATGGCTATTAAGGAGGCTGCAATTACAGAGGAAAAGAATAGCCTGGCTGTATGCCTGGACACGATACTGCAATATGAAGGAGTAATGCGTAACTCGGAATATTTGCTGAGCCGCGGAGAGAACATACTGGACATCATGAAGAGTAATCTGGAAGGAGTGCAGGTGTTGGATTTAACGGGGTGCAGCTTGGATGCCATATTATATTACACGAATAAGGATATACCCGTACTCGCGACATTGAACGACGGCAGTGCGGTTCTGATTACCGGTTTTAATGAGCTGAATACGGTATTGATGGATCCGCTCACAGGAACAATCTACAAAAAAGGAATGAATGACTCAAAGCAAATGTTTGAAGAGAATGGCAATCGGTTTATTACCTACATCAGGAAAGAATAATGTAGAAACCGCGTATTTCGGCTGTTTGCAACCGATGGTTGCGGCCTTTCAAACTAGAATTGGTAGTGCAACCAAGATGTGATTTCTATAATGAACACAAGAAACGAGGGAGCGGCACCGGATAAAACGAGAGGGGTGCCCAATGAGAATAATTCCCGTGGAGAATTCCTATGGGAAGTTCCCATTAAGAAAAGGAGAAAGTATTATGAACATTGAAATTGCAAATCGGTTAGTGAATCTGCGAAAGAGTAATAACCTTTCCCAGGAAGCTTTAGCTGAGAAACTCGGCATCAGTAGACAGGCTGTGAGTAAGTGGGAAAGAGCGGAGGCGTCGCCTGATACGGATAATCTTATATTGCTTGCAAGATTATATGGCGTGTCTTTAGATGAACTGTTGAAAACGGAGGATGAGATTCCGGCTCCCAAGGAGAGTGCGGAATACCAGGAGGGAAGTTCGAATGCCGGCGAAACATATAACGGCAGCGATAATTCGGAATACGTTAATGTGGGTTTTGGAGGAGTACATGTAAAAGATAAAGACGGAAGTGAAGTGCATGTGGGCTGGGACGGCATACATGTAGATGATAAGAAAAGCAAAGACAGCGTTCATATTGACAAGAACGGAGTATACGTAAACGGACAGAAATACGACAAGGAATGGTTCACCCATCACAACCATTTTCCGTTTTCGCTGATGATTGTGTTGGTTTATGTTATCGTGGGCGTATTTTTTAATGCATGGCATCCGGCATGGCTGCTTTTCTTTTTGATTCCGCTTTGGCACAGCTTTGTATCGGCGGTAAAAAAAAGAAATATGCACATTTTTGCATATCCGGTTTTGGCTACTTTGTTGTTTCTTTGTGCAGGCTTCTTTATGTACGCATGGCACCCCGGCTGGGTGATATTCCTTACGATTCCGATTTATTATTCTCTGGTGGCATATATACAGAACATTAGGAGAGAAAACGAATATGAAGAATATCGGACTCCTCATTCGGATAATTATACGGAGGAGTAGGTATGGAGAAAATTTGGATAGGGTTCATTATATTTTTATGCGGAGCAGCTATGATTTGCGCGGCATCTGTGAATTATGCCTATGAACATAATTATGATTCGTTCCGCTTCATATGGGGATTTAGAATGGTAAGCTTGAAAAATACAAAGGAGTTTCCGGCAGAAGAGATTGAAAATATAAATATTGCATACAGTTCACAAAACATAATCTTTTTAAAAGAAAAAGCGGATAAAATTGTTATAAAAGAGTATTTACGCAGCGACAGTAAAGACACTTCAAGAATAGAAATGGAAGAAAATACGCTGTATGTTCAAAGGGACGTGGGAATAAATGAAGTGTTTCTGTTTGGTACGGAAAGAATAGAAATATATCTGCCTGAATCATACCGAGGGAATATAAAGGTAGCGGTCTCCAGCGGAAATATTACAGCGGATTCGGTTTGGAGCTTCAATGAGTTCGATGCACTGGCGAAAAGCGGAAATATTACTTGCGATGAAATCGAAGCACAGAAAATTACTGCCGCAGCCTCCAGCGGGAATATAACCTTTGGCAAAGCCCAGGGCATAAGGTATCTAATGACCTCCAGCGGGAACATAAGAGTCTCTGCGGGAGTGGGCGATACTTATGCGGAAGCCATCAGCGGAAATATTGATGTGGAAGGGGCATCGGGAAACTTCAAAGCCTCCACTCATAGCGGAAACATCAAAGCGGAATTCAATAGTCTGGGAAAAACGGTAGAAGCGGAAACGAATAGCGGCAACATCCATATGTATATACCTAAAGACAGCGCCTTCTCTTATGAGGCGAGTGCGGGTAGTGGCTTGATAGTGACCAACTTCAAAGAGAATCTTTCTTACAACGAGAAGGGAAACAAAGCGAGCGGAACCTATGGAGAAAATATAAAAACCGCTATAACAACAAGCACTACCAGCGGAAATGCTTTTGTAAAATTGCAGTAAACGAAGGAGCCATTGACATGATGGCTCCTTTTAAATCCTTCTCAGCTAACTGAATTGTATACAAAATTCCGGTTTCCAAGTCGACAAACTTATTGAACAAAAATCCGGTCTTTATATTTTTCCAACGCAAATAACAAGATTAGCCCCAAGATTCCGCAGGAGATTATCTCTCCGGCGGTAACGGTAACGATAGAAAACCACAAGGGCCTGATTCCGTATGCATATAGAAGTACGAGAGGTACTATAATCATATTGGCAACAATGGGAGGAACCGGAGCCAGCCATCTGTGCCTGCGAAGTTTATAGGTAAAAAACGCACCGATCAAGGTGGCGAGACTTCCGAATATAATATCGGGGATAGCGCATCCGGTCAAGGTATTGCTCAACAAACAGCCAATAAATAATCCGGGTATTGCTGCGGGGGTAAAATAGGGGAGAATAGTAAGTGCTTCTGAGAAACGGACCTGTACCGCATAATTGGCAAGGCCGAAGGCGTTGGCTACAAAAGTGAGCACAACATAAATAGCGGCAATCATCGCCGCCTGGACCATAAGTAAAACTTTCTTGTTCATATGAATTGTCTCCTTTAGTTTTGTTTTACGTCAGGAAGGTCTCGAACTGACGTTTTAGTATTTGGCAAAGCCTTGAGCTATAAGGGCTTGCAACTTCTTTAGTATAGCATGAAAAATGGCAAAGTCAAGGCATTGGCTTGAATTCTGTCTCTACTTTAATCAATAGTATTCTTCGTAAGCCATACATCAGATTGAAAACGCAGATAGTATATAACTGATCTTATGGCCCATTCAACTCCCATGCAAATCCAGACACCCTGTACACCCAATCCAAGGGGAAGTGCGAATAAATAACCAAGGCCGACCCGGATGAGCCACATAGTAATGAGAGAAGAGATAGAGCTGAAGT
Source organism: Clostridiales bacterium (assembly GCA_012520655.1). Taxonomy (GTDB): domain Bacteria; phylum Bacillota; class Clostridia; order Lachnospirales; family Lachnospiraceae; genus Kineothrix. The sequence goes on from JAAYNW010000020.1 coordinate 23,995, forward strand.
TGGCATCACCTGCGGAACGAAGGACACAGGGCATTATGTTGGATAATGACCAGAAGAACGGCATTGGAATGACTGCAATCCAAAGCAGGTTATATATTAAGGAAAGAGTAGTCTCCGGCGCTTGATATAGCCTTAGTATAAGTGGCATGAGGGGCATAAACACTACTAAGGATAAAACGTTGATGAAGTTGCCGAGCCATATCATTTTTGTCCCGTAACGTTTGGCAAGAGCCTTATCACCGGCACCGATACATTGTCCTACAATTGTGATGGAAAGTGTACTAACCGCCATACCGCAGGAATAAAGAATGGAAAAGGCAGAACTTGCAATGGCGTTAGCAGCTACGCTGATAGTACCTAGAAAAACGATGTAAGTCTGAACGAGCATGCCTCCTCCGTTAAAAAACACTTGCTCTAAGGCAAAGGGAACCCCTATCTTGAATATGGATTTTAATATAGGTAAATTAATATGAAAAATATCTTTGGTATAAATTCGGAATATGCTTTTAGGATTTACCAATAAAAAGACCGCAAAACCGCCGCCGATGAGCCGGGCAATGTTCAGAGAAAGGACGGTACCGGTTATATCCATATGGAAACCGTTAATAAAAAGCATGCTGGCAAACAGATGAATCAAGTTGATAATCATTGTAAGGCGCAGGCAGATTTTTGTCTCGCCGAGGCCGCGGAAAATGGCAAAGGAACCTACATAAAAGGAATGGAAAATAAAAGAAAGAGATACGCCTACGAGATAGTTGCGCGCTTTTTCTTTTACAATGGGATCTGCCGCACTGAATAACGTGTAAACTAACGGATTCGAAAAGATGATTAAAAGGATACAAAAACCCGCAGCGGCAAGAGAAGTGGCAAACATAACCTGCCCAGCGGCAGTCCGTATTTTCTCGATTTCTCCCCGTCCCTTATATTGAGCAACAATAACAGTACCGCCCGCGGCGATGGCATTAAAAATGGAATAAATCATCATACTTAAAGGATTGACAAGACTGACTGCAGACACGGATTCCTGACTGGAGGAACTGATCATAGCGGTCGTAAGCAACCCGATAATAGTGATAAAGAACTGATCTAAAATAAGAGGAAACAGCATGGAGATTATTTCCTTATATGAAAACTGGTTGCTGCCAAGCTGTTTGCTCAAAAATAAATCGGCCCTAGAACCGGACCGGAGGAGTGTGATTTTATGCGCTGAGTACAGTTTCATAATAAAATTATGCCTTTCTCATATCCTGCGAGCTCCCTGCTGCAGGTGTAAAATTTCACCTATGCAGTTCAGGCAGCTTAACTACCCGAACTACAAGGAAGATATGGAATTTTTATTTTCTGAATTCAGTCGTCTAACTCGCCGTTTTTATATTTTAGAACAATATTTTGGATACGTTCGTTAGGATCGAGCAGATCGCTGATAGATGCATCATGATTCAATGTATCGATGATGTAGGCAATATATTTGCTCATGTCGCATGTAATATACCATTCCCGGGAAAGAAGTTCCGGTGACTGGTAGATTAAGTTGGTGGTGAGCACTCTGTCAATTATTTTATCTTTAAAAGCTTTGTCGAAACGGGAAAGACCACTTGTAAACAGACCGAAAGTGGAGCAGATAAATACGCGTCCCGCTTTCCGTTTTTTAAGCTCGGCAGCCACTTCGAGTGCGCTTTCACCGGAAGAAATCATATCATCAATGATAATCATATCCTTTCCTTCCACGCTCGTTCCGAGAAATTCATGTGCCACAATAGGATTTCGGCCGTCTACGACTTTTGTATAGTCGCGTCTTTTATAAAACATACCCATATCCAGGCCGAGAACATTAGCCATGTAGATAGCTCGTCCCATACCGCCTTCGTCGGGACTGATGACCATCATATGATCGGAATCCAGAGTCAGACCTTCCACATGCTGGAGAAGACCCTTGATAAATTGATAAGTAGGCTGTACCGTTTCAAAACCATGAAGGGGAATCGCGTTTTGTACTCTCGGATCATGTGCATCGAAGGTAATGATATTATCGACACCCATTGCTACCATTTCCTGAAGAGCCAGAGCGCAGTCCAAAGATTCTCTCGTGCTGCGTTTGTGTTGCCTGCTTTCATAAAGGAAAGGCATAATGACCGTAATTCTTCTTGCTTTTCCGCCTACAGCGGCAATGATACGTTTTAAATCTTGATAATGATCGTCCGGGGACATATGATTTTCATGTCCGCATAAAGAGTACGTGAGGCTGTAATTCGCAACATCCACAAGAATATAGAGGTCAGTTCCGCGGACGGACTCCATAATGATTCCCTTCGCTTCACCGGAACCAAAACGGGGAACTTTTGCGCCGAGTATATAGGAAGCGCGCTGATAACCTGCAAATGCAAGAGAATCTTTATGCTCGCTTTCCCGCTCCGTTCTCCATTTCACAAGATAGTAATCAACTTTTTCTCCCAAAGATTTACACCCTTCCAAAGGAATGATGCCCAGAGAACCGACGGGAATGGTTTCCAGATTTCTTTTTTCTTCACGCTTTGCCATGAAAAAATCCTCACTTTCTATTCTACAGGTATTTGATTTGATCCGTTCAGCTTTTTATATATTCGTATATCCGGTCCGGATAATTTACATAAAGTATAATTGCTGGTAATTCTTGAAAATATCCTGTCAGAATAGCGTATACGCAGCTCCTCCAGAGACAGGTTTGTGGAAATGACCGTCGCTTTATGGCGGATGTGGCGCTCGTTTAAACAGGAAAAGAGCTGGGAAGAAGTATAGTTGTTGACTACTTCCGCACCCAGATCATCAATAATTAGCAAATCGCATTCGTAAAAATCGTCACAGGCTTCACGGAAGCTGTCTTTGTTTTTAAAACCATAAGATAATTGAGATAAGGTCTCAAAAAAAACGACGGAACTAAAATAAAGGACGGAACGGCCCTTTTCTATCAGCTCCTTTGCAACGCAGCCGGACAAAAATGATTTGCCAGACCCTACTGTACCATAAAAGAATAAATTTTGATAGACAGAATCAAAATTTTCTATAAATTTCTTGCAAGTATTTACAGCATCTTTAAATAGAAGCAGATCTTCTCCGCTGTAATATTCATAAGAAAGATTGGAAAAGTTTTCATGCATCAGCATTTTGCTTATATGAGATTGCTCATAAAGCATGGAAATCTCGACTTGACGAAAGCAATGGCATTTTTTTCCGTCGATATATCCGGTATCCTTACAATCCGGACAATCATAAACGGGCTCCAAATAGTCGGAGGGAAAGCCGGAGGAAACTAAAAGCTTCACTTTACTTTCGGAAAAGTTCTTAATAATTGCTTTTAAGTCGTCCAGTGCGGATTTATCTCCTTCCAAAAGCTTTTTACCATGTTCTACCGAAATGGAGGCTATGGAATCTTCCAATTCTTTGTAACCATCTATATGTTCATAAACATAGGCACGGCGTTTTTCCAATAGATGCCGATTTTTATCCTGCTTTTCTTCATATGTGCGAATAATGAAATTATATTGAACATTATCTAGTGCCACGGCAAAGTCTCCTTAATGAAATTATCTGATTTTTAAGAGCTCCTTTTCCAATGTTTCAAAATCATAGTCATGCTGTTTAAATTGGTTAAAAGCATTGTTTGAAACGGATTTTGACAGCGTGCGCGAGGTCTTGCCCCGTAGGAATTTTTCATCTTCTTTCGCAATATCGGACATATGGCGGACTCCCGCATCGTGCCAGCTCCTAAGAATGGTATCGGCATACTCGAAACGGTGCTTATCCGTACCCATGACGGTACGTTCACAGGCAACGCGAATTACGTCCATTTCAAATCCCAGTTCTTTTGTCCAACGGCGGATATAATCGGCCTCTTTAGAGGTGGGAGAAGAACTCTTACCCAATGCATTCATAATGTCATAAACGGTTTTATCGTATTTATAAGCGTACTTTTCGGCTTCCTTCGGCTTGGTAATGCCTGCCTGTGCCCAACTGACGGCTACCTTTTCTATGTAGCGGAAATCTTTTTTTCCACGTTCTACACAATACTGAATAAGGTAGTCAATCAAGTCGACGGAAAAAGCGAGCCTGTCCGAAATAAAGAAAATTGTTCTTACCTCGGAGGGAGACAGAGTTTTTCCTATGTATTGTTCCACAATAAATAATAATTGCGAAGTTTCTTCTTTTGATTTGAATTCCTTTAATTGATCCAAGGAATAAGATGGTTTTTCATATAAGTCTTCACATACTGTCTTATTCTCCATAGCCGGCTGGGAGTCGAGTGAGATTCCCAGAGATGGAGAGGAAGATTCCTTGGAAGCGCGTGTCGCTGCCGGAACGTCGGATTTAATGCCGCTGCCTTTTGGTCGGTTTAAATCGAGAAGATGAATACCGATCAGGTTCTTGGACTCATCATATTCGAGAGAGAGCAGGTTGTTCTTCTCCCAATACTTGAGCGCACGCATCACGTCCTTTTCCGTATGGTTAAACTTGTCCGCAATATCGGACAGACTGAAAGACAGATTGGCATTCATCATACGGATAAGATAAATGTATATTTTAAGCTGTGCATCGTTTGCATCCTTCATATATTCATCAATAAAAATATTGGATACAGCCGTTGCATCCACATAATTGTCCTTATAAATAGTTAAACGCCCCATTTATCTCACCCATTTTCATTATACTGTATATCATTTCAAAGCAAGTTGAATTATAACATAACCATTTTCAAAAATAAATAGTCAATTTGCCGGAAAACGCCGTAAATACGCCATTTTCCAGAAATGTGGACGATGTGGAAACTGTGGATAATTATATAATAAATTGGGCGCCGCGGTTAACGGGAATAAACAATATGCATATAAAATCTGGGGTTACGGATCATTTCTGGAAAAAGAAACAAAGTATGAAATATCCACAAAATTAAAAAGATATACCTTTCTTAAAATTGTGGATATTGTGGATAGCTATTTTTTTAGCAGGTTTTCGCCCACTTTTACAATGTCTCCGGCCCCCATAGTTATCAACAGGTCATTTTTAACACAGTTATTCAATAAAAAATCTTCAATTACTTCAAAAGAAGAGAAATGATAGCATTCGGTGCCGAGTTTATTTATTTCGGCCTGAAGATGCTTGGAACTGATTCCCAGAGAATCTGTTTCTCTGGCCGCATATATATCGGAAAGAATAACTTTGTCCGCAAGAGAAAGCGCTTTTGCAAAATCAGTTAAGAAAGCCTTTGTCCGCGTATAAGTGTGAGGTTGAAAAACGCACCACAAAGTCTTATGAGGATAGTTTTGAGCCGCTTTTAAAGTTGCCGTAATTTCTGTAGGATGATGCGCATAATCATCTATTATGGTAATATCGTTCTTTTTTCCCTTGTATTCAAAGCGTCTATCCGTACCTGAAAAGTGTAAGAGAGCTTTTTTGACCGTATCGCTGTCAATCGACAGAGCATCGGCAAGAGCAATCGCCGCCATGGCATTGTGTACGTTATGTTCTCCGGGAACCATAAGAGAAAAGGTTTCTGATGAGCCGGATTTACGATTCAGCATAAAAGAAACATGAGCCAATTCATCATAATGAAGCTCGGAATAGCTGTAATCGCAGGAAGGGGAGGAACCGCATGTAATGACGCGGCAGGATAATCCTTTCGTAATTTCTTCGTAGTTATCGATATCCCCATTGATGATGAGCGTTCCGTCCTCCGGCAAAAGCTGAGCAAATTTATGGAATGAAGTACGAATATCGTGAATATCTTTAAAGAAGTCGAGATGGTCTTCCTCTATATTTAAGATAATCCCGATCTTTGGGAAAAAGCTTAAAAAGCTGTTTGTGTATTCACAGGCTTCCGTCACGAAATAATCGGACTTGCCTACCCGGATATTTCCTTCTATGGTTTTGAGAATACCTCCTATGGAAAGGGTTGGATCGCTTTCGTTTTCCAGGAGGATCTGCGATATCATGGAGGTGGTTGTTGTCTTGCCGTGTGTGCCGCTGACAGCAATAGGAAGTTTGTAATTCTTCATCATTTGTCCGAGAAGTTCAGCTCTTGACAAGTGGGGAATGCCCATTGCCTTCATAGCGATAAATTCCGGATTATCGGGATGGATAGCACTTGTATATACGACGAGTTCTATATCGGATGTTAAATTATCCGCTTTTTGTCCATAGTGGATAATCGCTCCTTTTTCTTCCAGGGATTTTGTCAAAGGTGAATGCTTCATATCCGAACCGGACACCTTGAAGCCTTCCGTCAGGAGAATCTCGGCGAGACCGCTCATGCTGATGCCGCCGATACCCATGAAGTATATGTGAATCGGGTGTTGAAAATCAATTTTGTACATAGCCGCACTTCCTATTCTATTCTGCTATTACTATGCCGCCTGCGAAAGTTTGTGTGCATTTTTGTGTCCGGGCGGTACGTATACTATATTATACTCACATAAGCGGAAAAAACCAATAGCAATTTAAGAAGGAAATTGGCGAATAAGAGGACAAGTTTTATAATAATTTACAAACTGACAAAAAGTGACTGTACAATACGCAAAAAACCCTAAAAAAATATATAAAATACACAAATAAAATAATTTTACAATAAAAATATTGTAAAAAACTTACATAAAAAATACTGTATTTCTAAAAGTTATTTGTAAAAAATATTCACTTTCTTAGTATAATATGGTATAATCTAAAACACAATATAGTACTTGCTCAGGTATGACTAACAGGTATGACTAATAAGAGGTGATGACATGATTAAAAAAGAAATGATTGCCATGTTGTTAGCTGGGGGACAAGGAAGCCGGCTGGGGGTTTTGACTTCGAAAGTAGCAAAACCGGCGGTAGCCTTTGGGGGAAAATACAGAATCATCGATTTTCCTCTCAGCAATTGCATTAATTCCGGTGTGGATACGGTCGGTGTTTTGACACAGTATCAGCCTCTAAGGCTTAACACGCATATAGGAATAGGTATTCCGTGGGATTTGGACAGGAATATCGGCGGCGTAACCGTGCTTCCGCCTTATGAGAAGAGCACGTGTAGCGAATGGTATACGGGAACGGCGAACGCGATTTATCAGAACATCGATTATATTGACAATTTTAATCCCGATTATGTGCTGATTCTTTCCGGAGATCATATATATAAGATGGATTACGAGGTAATGCTGGATTTCCATAAGGAGAATGAAGCCGAGGTAACGATTGCGGTTATGCCGGTACCTATGGAGGAAGCAAAGCGGTTCGGCATTATGATTACAGATGATAAGAAACAGATAACGGATTTTGAAGAAAAACCCGAACATCCAAGAAGCAATCTGGCTTCCATGGGGATTTACATATTTAATTGGAAGGTTTTGAAGAAGGCATTGATTATGAATGCGGATCAACCTGCGTTGGATTTTGGTAAACATATTATTCCGTATTGCCACAAGCAAGGATCACCGCTATATGCGTATGAGTTCAACGGCTATTGGAAAGACGTAGGAACGCTGAGTTCTTACTGGGAAGCGAATATGGAACTTATCAATATTGTTCCTGAGTTCAATCTATATGAGGAGTATTGGAAAATATATACGCGAAGTACGATATTACCGCCTCAATACATAGCATCCGAGAGTGTGATAGAGAAGAGCATTATAGGTGAGGGCTCCGATATTCACGGAGAAATCTACAATTCCGTAATAGGATGCGGCGTTACGATTGAAGAGGGTACCGTGGTAAGAGATTCCATCATTATGAATGAGACTCACATCGGTAAGAACTGCGAACTGAATAAGGCTATTATAGCCGAGAATGTGGACATAAAGGACAACGTTAAGCTGGGAATCGGAGAAGAAGTGCCCAACGAGACGGATCCACATATCTATTGTGACGGCATGGTTACGGTGGGAGAAAAGAGTGTGATTCCCGAAGGAATAACCGTAGGAAAGAATGCCGTGATTTTTGGAATCACAGTGCCGGAGGATTATGAACAGGCAAAACTTTTAAGCGGAAGAACATTAATAAAGGCGGGTGATGAACATTGAGAGCGATTGGTATTATTTTAGCAGGAGGCAACAACCACAGAATGAAAGAGCTTTCCCAGAAGCGCGCTGTATGCGCAATGCCCATTGCAGGAAGCTACCGCAGCATAGATTTTGCACTTAGCAATATGTCCAATTCGCATATTCAAAAAGTGGCGGTTTTTACACAATACAATGCCAGAAGCTTAAACGAGCATCTGAGTTCCTCCAAATGGTGGGATTTCGGACGTAAGCAGGGTGGACTGTTCGTATTTACGCCGGCCGTTACGGCAGAGAGTAACTTCTGGTATAGGGGAACAGCAGACGCCATCGCCCAGAACCTAATATTTTTGAAGAACAGCCATGAACCATATGTAGTAATAGTTTCCGGCGATTGTATATATAAGATGGATTATAACAAAGTTCTGGAATATCACATTGATAAAAAGGCGGATATTACGGTTGTATGCAAGGACATGCCGGAGGAGATGGATGCGGGAAGATACGGAGTCATCAAGATGAATGAGGAGAGCCGTATCGAGGAATTCGAAGAGAAGCCGATTGTAGCGAGATCCAATACCGTTTCCTGCGGTATTTATGTGGTGAGGAGACGTCAGCTCATCGAAATGATCGAAAAGGGAATGGAAGAAGATCGTTATGATTTTGTAAAGGATATTCTTATTCGTTATAAAAATATGAAGAGAATATACGGATATAAGATGAAGTCTTACTGGAGTAATATTGCGACGGTTCAGGATTATTTCAATACCAATATGGATTTCCTTAAGCCGGACATCAGGGATTATTTCTTCAAACAGTATCCTGATGTATATTCGAAAGTGGATGATTTGCCGCCTGCAAAATATAATGTGGGTGCGAATGTGAAAAACAGCTTAATTTCCAGCGGAAGTATTATAAACGGAACGGTGGAAGATTCAGTTATCTTTAAAAAGACGTATATTGGAAACAACTGTTACATTAAGAATTCCATTATATTAAATGATGTTTATATAGGGGACAATACCCATATCGAGAACTGCATAGTGGAAAGCAGGAACACCATTAGAGCCAACTCCTATCATAAGGGAGAGGACAGCATTAAAGTTGTGATAGAGCATAATGACAGATATGTCATATAGCAATAAACCTATGATTATCCAAGGGGGACAAACAACATGGAGATTACCGACGTAAGAGTGCGGAAAATTACAAAAGAAGGAAAAATGAAAGCAATTGTATCAATTACTCTGGATGAAGAATTCGTAGTTCATGACATCAAGGTAATTGAAGGGGAGAAGGGGCTTTTTATCGCAATGCCGAGCAAGAAAGCTACGGATGGGGAATACAGGGATATTGCCCATCCAATAAATTCGGATACCAGGGAGCGGATTCAGGCGACGATACTTGAAAGCTATGAAAAAGCGCTTTTGGAACCGGATGAAGAATAAGACATGAGGGAGAAAGAGGATGGCCTAAAATGATGCTTGAGATCATTATGAGGACATCCTCTTTTGTTTTTAGGGAAGATGTGGGAAAGAGCTTGTTGAAATGTAACGGGTTTAAGGGTAAAATAGTGTGAAAGATTTAAGAGATAACGGGAGAAACGAAGATGTATATTATAGCAGGTCTGGGGAATCCGGGAAAAGAATATGAAAGCACCAGGCACAATGTTGGTTTCGATGTGATAGATGCTATTGCGGATAAATATAATATTAGTGTGACCGAATTGAAGCATAAGGCGATAATAGGCAAGGGGTACATAGAAGGACGGAAAGTAGTATTGGTGAAGCCGATTACGTTTATGAATTTGAGTGGGGAAAGCATCCGTCCTGTCATTGATTATTATAAGGCGGAGGCGGAGACGGACTTAATCGTAATCTCAGACGATATCAGTCTGGAACCGGGACAAATCCGCGTTAGGAAAAAGGGGAGTGCCGGCGGACATAATGGGCTGAAGAATATTATCAAGCAATTGGGGCATGACAATTTTCAGAGAGTTCGTGTAGGCGTAGGCGAGAAGCCGAAGAACTATAACCTTGCAGACTGGGTGCTCGGACACTTCAATAAAGAAGAAAAAGCTGCTGTCGACAAAGCGCTTGAAAAAGCGGTCAAGGCCGTGGAAATAATGATGGCGGATGGTGCAGATGCGGCGATGAATGAATTCAACCGCAAGGTATCTCGTGAAGGAGAAATGGAAAAGAATATTTTTTGAGAGGAATATATAGATGAGGACATTTACCGCACCCTTGTACGAGCTGGGTGAATTCGAAGAAATTACAAAGCTCTTAAATAAACCGCAAGCGGCAGTGTCGTTGATTGGATGCGTAGACTCGCAGAAGCTGCATATGGCATATGGATTGAGCAGCGACTTTAAATATAAAATTATAGTTACCTATAATGATTTGAGAGCGAAAGCAATATTTGAAGAGTATAAATTATATGACAAGAATGTCACAATGTATCCGGCAAAAGACCTCATTTTTTACCAGGCGGATATTCATGGCAATCAAATTGTTACGGAAAGAATAAAGGCTTTAAGAAGGATTATAGAAGGTAGGCCTCTTACGGTGGTAACCACCTTTGACAGCTTTATGACACCGCAGATTCCTCTTTCCATTTTGGAAAAGAAGGTTATTAAAATAGACTGCCAAGCGTCTGTAAACGAACAAAGACTTTCGGAAGCACTCGTGGAAATGGGATATGAAAAGAATTATCAGGTAGAGGCGCCGGGACAGTTCAGCATTCGGGGCGGAATCGTAGATATTTTTGATCTGACGGAGGAAAACCCATACCGTATCGAATTATGGGGAGAAGAAGTGGAATCCATCCGAAGCTTCGATATCTTAAGCCAGCGTTCCATCGAGAAGCTACAGTCTATCCGTATCTATCCTGCCACGGAAATGATACTTACTGCTGGAGAAATGAAAAAAGGCATGGAACGGATAGAATCCGAAGCTCAAAAGTGTGCGGAAAGATTTCGCAAAGAATTCAAAACCGAAGAGGCACACAGGATTACGTCTCAGATTAACGAATTAAAAGAGCAGATTTTCGAGTTCCGGGAAGCGACAAACTTGGAAAGTTATGTGCGCTATTTCTATCTCGAAACAGTTTCTTTCATGGAGTTGTTCGATAAAGATAAAAGCTGTATCTTTATCGATGAGCCGGCTCGCGTGAAAGAACATGCGGATGCAGTAGAGCTGGAATTCAGAGAAAGTATGATGCACCGTATGGAGAAAGGATATGCCCTTCCCGGACAGGCGGATATCCTATTCGGATCGGAAGAAGTGGCAGCCAGAATGGCGAAGAACAGAGTTGTCGCTTTGTCTGCAATCGATATGAAGAATATGTTGTTTAAAGCGGATAAGAAGTTTGATATAGGTGCAAAAAGCGTCGCATCCTATAACAATAGCTTCGAGGCTTTGGTAAAGGATTTGAAGCGGTATAAAAAGAGCGGCTACCGGGTTCTCCTTTTATCCGGTTCAAGAACGAGAGCAAAACGCTTAGCAGAGGACCTGCGGAGCGAGGATCTGGCAAGCTTTTACAGCGAGGACTCTTTTAGGGAAATACAGCCGGGAGAGGTAATGACCTTTTATGGCAGAGTGATGAAAGGATTTGAATATCCTTTAATTAAGTTCGTTATTATTTCGGAAAGTGATATTTTCGGTGCGGAGAAGAAGAAAAAGCGAAAAACTAAGAAATATGAAGGACAGAAAATCAACGGTTTTGCCGATCTCAACGTAGGAGATTATGTAGTACATGAGAATCACGGGCTAGGCATCTATAAGGGAATTGAAAAGGTAGAAGTTGAAAAAGTAGTAAAGGACTACATTAAAATAGAATACCGGGACGGCGGCAATCTCTACATACTCGCTACCGGATTGGACGTGATTCAGAAGTATGCCTCGGCAGATGCCAAAAGGCCGAAGCTTAATAAACTCGGTACGCAGGAATGGAGCAGAACGAAAAGCAAGGTAAAAGGTGCGGTAAGCGAAGTGGCCAAGGACCTTGTGGAATTGTATGCCATCAGGCAGCACCGGGAAGGCTATGTTTACGGAAAAGATACGGTGTGGCAGCAGGAATTCGAAGAGATGTTTCCTTATGAGGAGACAGAAGATCAGATTGCTGCCATTGCGGCAACCAAAAAAGACATGGAAAGCACGAAGATTATGGACCGTCTTATCTGTGGAGACGTAGGCTACGGCAAGACGGAAATTGCTATCCGTGCGGCATTTAAAGCGGTACAGGAAGGAAAGCAGGTAGTGTATCTTGTTCCTACTACTATTTTGGCGCAGCAGCATTACAACACCTTTGTGCAGAGAATGAAAGATTTTCCTGTGCGCGTTGATTTGCTATCCCGCTTCAGAACGCCCGCGGAGCAGAAAAAAACAGTGGAGGATTTGCGAAAAGGGCTGGTGGATATTGTCATTGGAACGCACCGTGTACTTTCCAAGGACGTCGTTTTCAAAGATTTGGGACTTCTTATTATTGACGAGGAACAGCGCTTCGGCGTGACGCATAAAGAAAAGATAAAAAAGATGAAGGAAAATGTGGACGTACTTACGCTTACGGCAACGCCTATACCGAGAACGCTCCATATGAGCCTTATCGGTATTCGCGATATGAGCGTATTGGAGGAGGCACCGGAGGATCGCCTTCCGATTCAGACTTATGTTTTGGAATATAACGAGGAAATGGTAAGAGAGGCTATTGTAAGGGAACTTTCCAGAAATGGTCAAGTTTACTATGTCTATAACAGGGTAAACAATATTGCGGATATTGCTGCAGGGATTGCCCAACTCGTGCCGGAAGCGAATGTAGCTTTTGCTCATGGGCAGATGAAGGAACACGAACTGGAAAAAATCATGTATGACTTTATAGGCGGGGAAATCGATGTATTAGTGTCAACGACAATTATCGAAACAGGTCTGGATATTTCCAATGTGAATACGATGATAATTCACGACTCCGATAATATGGGGCTTTCGCAGCTTTATCAGTTAAGGGGGCGTGTAGGGCGTTCCAACCGCACGGCATATGCCTTTCTCATGTATAAAAGGGATAAAATGCTTAAGGAAGTTGCGGAAAAACGTCTGGCGGCAATTAAGGAATTCACCGATCTGGGCAGCGGATTCAAAATTGCCATGAGAGATTTGGAAATAAGGGGTGCAGGTAACCTGCTCGGATCAAAACAACACGGACATATGCAGGCGGTGGGATATGATTTGTACTGCAAGATGCTGAATGAAGCGGTAAAGAGCTTAAAGGGAATCAAGACCGAGGAGGATTTCAACACCTCCGTGGATCTGGATGTGGATGCCTTTATCCCGCCCTCTTATATTGTAAATGAGTTTCAGAAGCTGGATATTTATAAGAGAATTGCGAGCATCGACAACCAAAATGAAAGAGATGACATGAAGGAAGAATTATTAGACCGTTTCGGAGAGATTCCCAAATCGGTAGATAATCTACTCAGAATCGCATTGGTGCGTGTAAATGCGCATAAGCTTTACATGCCGGAGGTACGGGGACAAAACGGCGAGATACGTTTTCTGCTGACTACAGATGCAAAAATTAAAGTAGAAAATATCCCTGTCCTCATGAAGAAATATCCCAGGCTTTCCTTCAATGCAAAAGGTACGCCGTTTTTTCTCTTCCGCTATAAAAAATGCGGCATGGTAGAGAGAGATGCCGAAACTCTGCTTTCACTTACGGAAGAGCTGCTTTCGGCGATGCGGGAGATGCTTTTAGGCTAAAAAGGTATAGGTGGTGTACTCTTTATCCAAGTGATACCCAAGTTTTTGTGCGAGCAAAACAGATTCTTTATTCATTGCATCCCAGCCCGGATAAAGTCCTCGGTTAAGACATTCTAAAATAAGGCGCGAGGAGCAGACGAGGGCCAGACTCTTTCTTCGGTATTCCGGAAGAGTATCTACTTCAATTTCGATCCCTTTGTCATAAACGGTATAGGAAGAAGCGCCGGCAACGATGTTGTTTTCATGCATAGCGACAAAGCCTATCCCGTGTTTTTCATAAGCTTCGTAGCTGTCGAATACGGAACAGAGGTCGCAAAGCTGATCTGTTTCGAGGAGACGGCTGTAGATTTCTTTATCTATCCGATGGAGAGAAAAACCGTCGGGAAGCTTTTTTAAGTTGGCGGAGAGCGTCTCTTTATTGAACGCCTCCGGTTCTTTTTTTATGGAATAACGCATGAATTTATCGAGCTTATGCGGATGGGCTCGTTCTATCAGCTCTTCCCAGTCGCTACTTTCGGGAATGATTAACAGAAAACCGGAGGGAGAAGCTATGTGGATGTTCAATACGAGCCCGTTGTCAGGGATACCCGCAAAAAAACAAAAGTCTCCCACCACAATTTGAGCCGATATAGGATTATCCAAATCATTGGTCCATGCTCTGCCCATGTATCCTTGCAGGCAAGATAATGTTAAGGTATGGGAGGAACCGTAAAAAAGCGGCGCTATTTTGGGCATATCCTTCATTGTTATTTCATACATGTGTTTTCTCCTCAAAAAATCATTATAGTTGCTTAATGTTTCGACAATTCCCAATAATTACCGTAAAAACTTGGTAAGAAGTATAACAAAGACAAAAAATCATTGCAAGAAAAAATCAAAAAAATGAATTTAATAAAATTACAAAGGTAAAAATGAACCTTTTTTATAATAGGATGCTCTTATAATCAGATACGTATCGGAAAGAAAGGGAAGGAGTCCAGAACCGTGGAAGAACTTAGACTGGTGCAACAGCTTAAAGGCGGAAATAAAGAGGCTTTTGATGCTTTGTATGAAAATTATAAAAACATACTTTTGCGCATGGCATATCTGGTATGCGGTAATATGGATGACGCTGAGGATATCGTTCAGGAAACGTTTGTAAAATGCTATCTGCATATTGGTGAATTGAAAAAGGCGGAAGGTTTTAAGTCTTGGCTTTTTCAGATATTGTACCGTACTGCATATAGGCAGACAAAAAGACGTGGCAGAGAAATTCCGAATGAGGATATCGGCATGCAGGCAGAAGCTACGGACGGAATCACCTCTCTGGATAGAATTGTGCGGACCGAAACGGAAAAGATGGTATACAATGCCGTGCAGGGGTTGGATGTCAAGCACCGGGCGGCAATCGTGATGTACTATTACAATGAAATGTCTGCAAAGGAGATCGCAAAGGTACTTGAATGTACACAGGGAACCGTGAAATCCAGATTGCATAACGCAAAAAAGAAATTAAAAGAATCGTTGGAAATAGAAGAGGAAGGAGGCAAAATATATGAAAAAAGAGATGGACTGTATTTTTCATAATGAGTGGGATCAAAAGGATGAAATAATAAAGGAAGCTTTTTATGAAATGAGCGGACAGATTAATGCCTCCGATCTTCTGAAGCGGCAGATTGACAGACGTCTTCAGAAAGAGGAAAAAAAGGAGGAGCATTCTATGAAGCATTTTAGTATAAAGAAAGTAGTAATCGGAGTGGTAGCAGCAAGTTTCCTGCTGGGAACAGCGGTGCTTGCGGGAAGCGGGATAAAATATTATGTAGCCATCGGCACTGAGTTTCCTAAATATACGAAGTTTGAAGATATAGGAAAAGCGGAAGCAGAAATAGGTTATAAGGTAGACGCTGTGGAGTCCTTTTCGAACGGGTATAAAATGACGGGTATTGATATAATAGAGAATTCAATACAAAATGAAGCGGGACAAAAGGAAGAGGAGCAGAAAGAAATTAGATTATCTTACGGGAAAGAGGGCGATGAAGAGATAGCCTTCTATGCACGCAAGCTGTTTTCCGGTGAAAACGAAGAAACTGTGTATGGACCTGTAGTGGATAAAACGCTTCAATGTGGTAAAACTAAGGTGATTTTTACCCAATACACGTATAAATCGGTTCCGCCTGAATATGAATTGACGGCGGAGGATAAAAAAAATATGGAAGATGAACATTTTACGATTTCTTATGGAACATCGGAAGTAAAAATGAATCAGTATTATTCTGCGTTGTGGGTAAAGGACGGCATGGTATATAGCTTAGGCGGGTTTAACCTTTCGATGAGCGGAGACGAGATGCTTAATATGGCGAAAGAAATTATCGAGAACGGCAGCAGGTAAATTTCTGTATGGAGTTTAAAAAGGGCGGATGAGATTTATATAACTCATCTGCCCTTTTTGTGCTATATATTTGCGGTGAAAATGGGCACTCGCTTCTTGTACTTTGCACTACTGATATGCTATACTACTAAAGTAAATTTACATAGTTCGATTGAAGAACAATAAATGCAGTGGGGAACGGTAAAATGAGCGAGATTGATTTTTCCGATTTGGGACGGGAAATTGGAGAAAAAGTAGGAAAATTCATAAATTCCAAAGAAGTTAAGGAATTGCAGGAAAATATTAGAGTGACAGTGGAGAATACTATGCAGGAAGTCAGCCGTTCCGTAAAAGAGGCGACTGACAACGCGAATAAAAATATGGAGAAGCATCGCACTCAGTCATACCGGGAAAGTCAGCCGAAAGAAAGGTATCAGGGGTCATACTACTCAGCAAAGCCGATGCAGCAGACCGGAAAGCACGAGAATAAGAGACAACTCCCGGTAATAAAAAATCCTCAGGGAAGTGTGTCCGGGGTACTGCTTACCGTGTTTGGGATTATCGGTGCCACAATTTCCTGGACTTATGCGCTGGCAGTTTATTTCTTGTCATTTCTTGCCGTTAATCTGTTTGGAATAGGAGCCGTATCCGTAGAATTGCCTGTTGCTATAGGCTGTGTCTGTATGGTGGCTATGACTGTAGGCAGATTTTTAAGGCGCAGAGTAAATAGATTCAAAAAATATGTGAAGGCTATGGGAGAGAAGGATTTTTATTCCATAGAAAATCTTGCAAAAATAGTTCAGAAAAAAGAAAAATATGTAGTAAAGGACTTGAAGAGGATGATAAGGCGAAGGTGGTTTCGCGAAGGTCATCTGGATGAACAGGAAACTTGCTTCATGCTGACAGAGGAGTCTTACAAGTTGTATCAGGAGGCTCAGAAGGAACTGATACGCCGCAGAGAGGAAGAAGAGCGTTTGGCGAAGGAGCAGGAGCTTCTGGAGCAGGATCCGGTAAGAAAGCAACTTAAGATAACCGTAGAAGAAGGAAAAGAATATATCCGCCGCATCAAAGCAGCGAATGACAGCATGCCTGAGGAGGATATTTCCAATAAGCTTTACCGATTGGAGCGGATTTGCTCTCGCATATTTGAGCATGTGGAGGAGAAGCCTGAGAAGCTGCCGGATATTCGCAGATTCATGAATTACTATATGCCTACTACATTAAAGCTGGTTGAGGCATATGAAGAATTTGCAACACAGCCGGTGCAGGGAGAAAATATTACGACGGCCAAAAAAGAAATTGAAGGAATGCTGGACGATATAAACAGCGCTTTCGAGAAGATGTTTGACAAACTTTTTGAAGACGATGTGATGGATATTTCGACGGATATTTCCGTATTATCCACAATGTTGGCGCAGGAAGGTCTTTTGAAGGATGAGTTCGGAAAGAATAATGTGGGAGAATAAAGGAGCGGAGAATGGCAATGGAAGAAAACAGAAATGAAGTACCGGTTTTAACACTTAACCCATTTGAGGAGATGGCAAAACAACCAGAGGCACCTGCTGTGTCATTGGCTTCCGTAATGCCTGAGCAGAAGGCGGAAGTGGAGGTTTTTGACGAAAGTATTTTTACTCCTGAAGAACGCAGGATGGTAGATGACTTTGCATCCAAGATCGATTTGAACAATTCTACCGTCATCTTGCAGTACGGAGCGGGAGCGCAGAAGAAGATTGCAGATTTTTCAGAGACGGCACTTTCCAATGTTCGAAGCAAAGATCTTGGAGAAATCGGCGAGCTTTTATCCGGGGTCGTATATGAACTTAAAAAGTTTGATGAGGAAGAGGAGAAAGGTTTCCTCGGTATGTTTAAAAAGGGCAGTAACAAGATTGCCGCCATAAAGAGCAAATACGACAAGGCAGAAGTTAATATAAATAAAATCTGCGGTGTCTTGGAGGAGCATCAGATTCAGCTCTTGAAAGATACTGCGATGCTGGATAAAATGTACGAGCTGAACAAGAATTATTTTAAAGAATTATCCATGTACATTTTTGCAGGCAAGAAAAAATTAAGCAAGGCAAGGCAGGAGGAGCTTCCCGTTCTTATGGAGAAAGCGCAGGCGAGCAATTTGCCGGAGGATGCGCAAGCAGTGAACGATTTCGTGGCACAGTGCGATCGTTTTGAGAAGAAGATTCACGATCTGGAGCTGACCAGAATGGTTTCCATTCAGATGGCTCCGCAGATTCGGCTGGTGCAGAGCAACGATACTGTTATGTCAGAAAAAATTCAGTCCACTCTTGTAAATACGATTCCACTTTGGAAGAGCCAGATGGTGCTGGCGCTGGGAATTACCCACTCCTCACAGGCGGCGCAGGCACAGCGGGAAGTGACGGATATGACCAATGAGTTGCTTAGGAAAAATGCTTCAGTGCTGAAGCTGGCGACGATAGAGACCGCAAAGGAAGCGGAAAGAAGTATTGTAGACATAGAAACGCTCAAGCAGACTAACGAATCTTTGATTTCCACCCTGGATGAAGTGGTAAGGATTCAGGCGGAAGGACGCCAGAAGAGAAGAGAGGCGGAAGTGGAGCTTTCCCGTATTGAAGGTGAACTGAAAAATAGGCTGCTGCAGATGCAGGTTTATTAAAGTACGTTCCGAAGATGAGGCAAGACAAAATGATAGAATATATTCCGGCAAAAACAATCATAACGAAGACAAAAAGCAGTGAATGGTTTGGCACGGATTATAATATGAACATATATAAAGGCTGCTGTCACGGCTGTATTTATTGTGACAGCAGATCGGAGTGTTATCATATTGAGAATTTTGACAAAGTGCGAGCCAAGGAAAAAGCGCTCGAGCTTATTCGCGATGATTTGCGCCGTAAAGTAAAAAAGGGCGTGATAGGAACGGGAGCAATGAGCGACCCTTACAACCCCTTTGAAAAGGAACTGAGCCTGACGAGACATGCGCTCGAGCTTATTGATGCGTTCGAATTCGGAGTGGCTATTGCGACCAAAAGTCCTCTGCTCACACGGGATATAGATATCTTAAAAGCCATAAAAGAACATTCTCCGGTGCTATGCAAAGTGACGATAACGACAGCCGATGATGGAATGGCCGCACAAATAGAGCCGGGTGTTGCTGTTTCCTCCAAGCGTTTTGAGGCACTTGCCAGCTTACGGGAGAACGGAATATTTGCCGGCATATTGCTTATGCCGGTTTTGCCGTTTCTTGAGGATAATGAAGAAAACATCTTGAAGATTGTACGTCTTGCAGCGGAGTGCTCTGTTAATTTTATATATCCGGCATTCGGCATGACGCTTAGGCAGAACCAGAGAGATTATTATTACGGGAAGATAAATGAGCTGTTTCCTGAGGCAAACCTCGTAAGGAGATACAGGAAACAATACGGAGAATACTATGAATGCAGATCTCCCAAGGCAGCTCAGCTATATGCGCTGTTTGCAAAAGAATGTGAAAAACATGGGATTTTATATAAGATGAAGGATATTGTACATACATATAAACAGAATTATGGAGAGAATCAGCTTAACTTTCTGGATATGATATAAAACGACAAAAATCTTAATAATTTATAAATATGTAATCCATTTCTTACTTTATGGTATCTATTATGTATAATAATATAAGGACTTTCCGTACTTAAGAGCAGAAGAGATGGTTACTAATATGGATATACATAAGATACAGATAGCAGATACGGTCATACCGGAGAAAAAAAAGAGGCGGATTACACAGGAAGAGAGGATTCGCAGAAAAAAGCGAAGAAGAAAAGCCAAGCTAATTCGGATGGCGACCATGGGCATGACGTTTGTTCTATCATTGGCGCTGATTCTGGGAGTAGTTGCTCTGGCGGACTTTCTGTACAAGAAGGTTATAAGAAAAGAAAGTGCAAAAACGGTGTTGAGTGATGGATTCGTGACTGCGGATGGTAAAAAAAGCGGAAAGTGGCATGACTTTTATGCCATCGATTTGGCAAGACCGGAGTTGGATGTAGAGTTACTTACCGTAAACGATTTTTCCAGACCGGGAATCGAATTGCCGGAGGTAAAGAATATTTTTATCCATTATACGGCTAATCCGGGAACAACGGCATTACAGAATCGGAGTTATTTTGAATCTCTCGGTGAGACTCATGAGCGTTCGGCAAGCGCACATTTTATCATAGGCTGTGAGGGAGAGATAGTGCAGTGCATACCCACAAAAGAGATTGCCTATGCGGTAATGAAGCGCAATTATGATTCCCTTTCTATCGAGTGCTGCTATGTAAGAGAGGACGGGAAATTCACAGATGAGACTTATCGGTCTTTAATTGAACTTACAGCATGGCTGCTTCATAAGTACGAGCTTGCACCTGAGGATGTTCTGCGGCATTATGATGAGGGAGGAAAGATTTGCCCGAAATATTATGTGGAAAACGAAGATGCTTGGGAGCAATTCATTGAAGACTTGAGCGAGTACATGGAGAATGTGGCCGGCATGTAGTATAAGGAAATGGGGTTTGGACCTTATATATTTTGACATGGGAGGATATGATGATGAAATCTTACAGAAAAGAATTACATTTTAATTTTCCTGCAAGGAGAGGGCTTCAGAATATTACGGGAGAAGTGCAGAAGGCCATTGATGAGAGCGGGATAAAAGAAGGTCTCGTACTCGTTAATGCTATGAATATTACAGCGAGCGTTTTCATCAACGATGACGAAAGCGGACTACATCACGATTATGAAGTGTGGCTGGAGAAATTGGCGCCGGAGAAACCGTACAGTCAATATAGGCATAACGGCTATGAGGATAATGCGGATGCGCATTTAAAACGTACGGTCATGGGCCGCGAGACAGTATGCGCCGTTACCGACGGGAAATTGGATTTCGGAACGTGGGAGCAGATATTCTATTTTGAGTTTGACGGAAAAAGAAATAAAAGGGTACTTATAAAAATTATCGGAGAATAAGGAACGAGTCGGAGGCATGTATGGGAAAGGTATATGAGATTCCTGTGCGGACGAACGCACATACACAAATGATAGATATTACGCAGGAAGTGAAGAAAGTGGTAACGGACAGCGGAGTAAAGAGCGGTATTTGTATGATTTATGTACCGCATACGACGGCTTCGGTAACGATTAATGAAAATGCCGATCCCGATGTGGTAAGGGATTTCATTATGGAAATAAATAAGATTGTTCCTTGGGAGGATGGTTATCGTCATATGGAGGGTAATTCGTCCGCTCATCTGAAAGCCAGCATGATGGGATTTTCGGAAATGGTAATCATCGAAAACGGAACGCTGCTTCTCGGAACATGGCAGGGAATTTATTTTCTGGAGTATGATGGGGCGAGAAACAGAAAAGTGTATGTGAAGATTATGGAAGGATAAATAAAATTAAAATGCGGTTTCTGCAAGAGCAGAGACCGCATTTTTTTATAAGCCTTTTATTTTGATATCACCGGACTCACAAGATACGTTGATATGTTTTGCGGAATTGGAAGAGGAAAGGGACTTATATTTTGTTCCCATATCCTGGTCGTCAATTTCCACGGTGCCATAGTCGGTATATAAATCATAGGAGTAATCGCCGACGGGAGCAGTGACATTCAAGGTAACATTCCCATAATCGGAGGAGGCGTTAACGCTATCAAATACAAAATCCTTGAGTTCGCAGCTGCCGCTTTCTAATGAGAAATATACGTCTCCGGCGGATAAGGTTTCTGCAGTAATATCGCCATATTCACTTTCAGCCTTCAAAGTCTGGACAAATATTTCGCCCATATATAAAGAACCGGATTCCATTGTAATATCCGCATTGCCGTTTACGGTAACCTGTTTCATACGGAAATCGCCGTAATCAAGGTTTGAAGAGAGGGTATCTGTTGTTATATTGCTCATCTGCAGATTTCCCGAATTAACGTCCAGAGAGATGGAAGGTGAGTTTATGTCGGTCAACGCTACATCTCCGTAATCATCGAATAAAAAAACAGAGGATGCATTTAGAGAGCACAGCTCGATATTTCCGCATTCGTTGCTGACAGAAATGCTATCTAAGGCAGCATTCTCAGGGATGTAAACGGTCACGAGAGAATTTACATAAGAACTACTATCCCCAAGTCCGTTGAACCCGAAGAACATCCAGTTGAAAGAAGAAATCTCTGTCGGGTTATTAGCCTGTTTGACATATAGTGTGCCATTCTTTGTTTCATAGGACAGAGGAGAGTTTTTTAATACTTTATAAGAGATTCCGTAGTGGTCGGATTCTTTGATTTTCAAATCGGCATACGCAATGTTTATATCCATGTTTTGAAAAGATTCCAGATCGATATTGTCCTCCTCGCAATAATCCACGCCATTGTTTTTTGCATGATTCCAAGTATATATTTGGAAACCGCGGCCATTTATACCAATGCCGGTCACACTTTCGCCGAGAAGAAATCCGACAATGTATAATACGATACCGATACCGATTAAAAAGGTACATATAATAAGATATTTACTTGTTTTGCTCATTTTTTTTATCTCCTTTTCTAATAAGACGTCCGAAGAATTGCACCATACCTGTGAGGAACCACTGGCAGAAACGCACCATACCGAAAGTCAGCATCAGCCCTATTCCAGTAGAGGCGAGACCGATTCCTATACAACTGATAAAAGCGGGAATGTTAGCCGTAATAACTGTAAGCCCTGCGACAATGCAAAGCGGGCCGATAAGGGTCAGCAGGATGCCTGTAGAGAAAAAGCAGGCGATTACTAACAGGATACAAAAAACAAAGACCGCAATTACCATAGCCAAAGCAAGGGCGAAGGGAAGAGCGATAGGAGCTGCGCAGACGGCGAGTATACCTACCCACACGGCATTTAATCCTTTTTTGACATCTTTTACGGGGGCATTCGTATTTTTTAGTGCAATATCGGTAATGATTTGCTCTGCAGCAAATTCAGGAGATCCCAGGTTTTCAATTACCTGTGCTTCCTCCTCGGCATCGGCATCGGAAAAATATTCTTCAAAATAATCGATGGCTCTTTCAAAATCCTCCTTTGGAAGCCGGCGCAATTGTTTTCTCAAAGATTGCATATATTCAGCTTTACTCTTTATCATTGTTATTTCCTCCCACCTGAAACTCCTCTTTTTTGTTTATTATTTCTTCAATGGCGGCAGTATATTGCTGCCACTCCTGGCATAGGAACTGCCACTGTTTTTCTCCTGAGTCGGTTATCCTGTAATACTTTCGGTTGCGTCCTTGAAAAGGCTGGTCGTAAGTAACGACAAAACCGTTGTCGGATAAGCGCCGGAGTATGGGATAAAGCGTAGAATCCTTCATGCCGGACACCTTTTTTAGCTGCTGGCTAATCTGATAACCGTAGCTGTCTTGCTGCCTGACGATGGAAAGCATGAGAAAATCCAGCAATGGGGCACTAATGGGATATATCATGAAAAATCTCCTTTCTATATATTATTTTATTATATATAAAATATGAGCATATTATATTTAATATAATATATTGTGTCAATACATATATAAAAAATAATTATAAGAATATAAAAAATAAAACTGTAATAAAGTAAAAATAAAAAAAGTTATGTTTAAGGGCTAAAACGGAGATAAAATATTAAGGTAAGATGTGGTAAAAAAGTATTGTTTGTAATAAATTATTGTATGAAAAAATAATTATTGTATGAAAAAAAAATTCATGCGATAATATATACAAGAGGTGATAATAGAAAAATACTTTAGGAAAAGAGAGATATTTATGAAAGTTTTATTTTTGGAATATCCCAAATGCAGCACTTGTAAGAAGGCAGGCAAGTGGTTAAAGGAACATGGAATAGAATATGTGGACAGGCATATCAAAGAGGACAATCCTACGGTGGCAGAGCTGAAGAATTGGCATGAAAAGAGTGGGCGAGATATAAAGAGTTTTTTTAATACGAGTGGTAATTTATATAAGCAAATGCAGTTAAAGGACAAGCTGCCAGAGATGACTTTAGAAGAAAAGTATAAACTTTTGGCTTCAGACGGTATGCTCGTAAAAAGGCCGATAGTAGTAGGAGAAGATTTTGTTTTGATTGGATTCAAAGAAGAAGACTGGCTAAATATGCATAATAATCCACCATTTACAAATACTAGCAATACCTACTGAAGATTCTTGAAATTTGAGAAAAAAAGCATTAATAAGGACTGAAATATTTGGAAAATGGAGGAAAAAGAACATGAAAGCAACAGGAATAGTCCGTAGAATCGACGATTTGGGTCGTATTGTAATACCGAAAGAAATCAGGCGCACACTGCGCATAAGAGAGAGTGATCCCCTTGAAATATTTACGGATAGAGAAGGAGAAATCATCTTAAAAAAATATTCTCCGATTGGAGAGATGAGCACCTTTGCAAAGCAATATGCGGAGAGCCTCGCGCAGGTTTCCGGACATACTGCTTTAATCGCCGATAGGGATCAGTTCATTGCGGTATCCGGCGGATATAAGAACCTTCTTGGAAAATCGCTCAGTAAGGAGTTGGAGGAAAAAATCAACAATAGAGAAACAGTCATTGCATCAAAGGGCGAACGTAATTTCACATCGCTTTCCGGCGATAGCACAGAGGAATTCATGCATGAGGTGATTAGCCCCATCATATGTGAAGGAGATGTTATCGGAGCAGTAATTCTTGTTGAAAATGATGAAAAGGCAAAAATGGGTGAAGTAGAGCAAAAACTTATTTTATCCGCAGCAGGATTCCTGGGAAGACAGATGGAACAGTAAAGGTTATTGCAGAAATAAAAAGGGATATAAAGAAGCAGGTATAACCGCAAAGAGCGGTAATGCCTGCTGTTTATATATTGGAGATTACTTCGATTTTCCTATAACGTATTTATTTATAAATATTCTTTGTATTTTTCATCCGAAGTATCGAAAAAACAAATGCCGATAATTCCTCGTCCGGTATGCGCTCCTATGGCGCAGCCTACGGTGGAGATTAACTTATCTTTCGGCTTTAGCAATTCGTCGGATAAGCCGAGAACGAAAGAAAGAGCCTTTTCATCTTCCCCGTGGCAGAAAGCTATCGTTTGACTGGGGAGATTGTAGGCGTTTTCTTTTACATAATCTACCAGTGCCTTTAGAGATCTTTTGTGCCCGCGGACCGTCTTGATAACTTGAAGGCTGCCGGATTTATCCACTATGAGAATAGGCTTCATGTCAAGGGTTTCTGCAATAGCACCTTTGAACTTGGAAAGACGTCCGCCTTTTATAAGGTAAGCGAGAGTATGGACGGTAAAAACATGATGGATATGGGAGATGTAGTAATCGGCAGCCTCGAGGAGGATTTCCTTGGAAGCTCCGTTTTCCAGCATAGTTACCAGTTTGGATACGAGCAGCCCGAAACCGATGGAGGCGCACTTGGAATCGACAATCGTCAGATCGAAATCGGGGTATTTCTCCAATATACTTGCTTTTGCTATATTTGCGGCATTGAACGTGCCGGCGATACCTGTGGAAAAGCAAATATAAATAATGCTGTCTCCTGCTTGTGCATAGGGAAGAAAAACTTCTTCAAACATAGCGGGATTGATGTGGTAGGTTCTTATATCCCTTTTCGTATCGTCCAATGTATTATAAAATTCGGCAGTTTGAATTGTTTTTCCGTCTAAATAGTCCACTTCATCGATAACGACGGGAGTAGGAATAACGTGTAATTTATGTTCTTCCACATACCATTTGGGTAAATCTGAAGCTGAGTCGGTAATTATTTTAAGCATATGAGTTCCTCGCCTTCTGTCATGTAAATGACGCTTGTGCTATAGGCACAAGACCGTATCTGTAGGTATAATAGTAAATCGCTCATGGCAGCATAAGTTTAAGATTGGCTCATACGGTCGAGTAAGTCGATTTTAATATCATATAATTTTTTGGATAAATCCACATATACTTTATGCGGGTTGATGAAGCGTCTCGTCTCGTCCCATAAGGTATCCAACTCCTTCTGGCAATAAGCTCTGATGTCCATTACCTTCGGCGATTCATAGCAGCACTCGCCGTTTAAAAAGACTGGAACCATGAGCTCCCTCAGCGTATAGCTTCCTCCCGGAAGCTTTGTTTTTTTCCAAGGTTCTAAAGGATCGAACAGGAGAAGTGAATCCTTTTCGTCAAAAAACTCATCTACGAGACAAATTAAGTCGGCCTTAATCTTGCCGGAATCTTTTTCGTAAATGCGGTAAATCTTCTTATTTCCGGGATTCGTTACCTTTTCGGTATTTTCAGATAGTTTAATCTTGGGAATGAAGGTTCCGTTCTTGTCCTTTATTGCCGCTAATTTATAAACTCCGCCGAAGGCAGGGCAGTCTTTGGACGTAATGAGGCTCGTTCCGACACCCCAGGAAGTGATAGAAGCGCCTTGCACTTTAAGGCTGTCAATCAAGAACTCGTCCAAGTCGTTGGAAGCTGAGATGACCGCATCGGGGAAACCGGCATCGTCTAACATTTTACGTGCTTTCTTAGATAGGTATGCGAGGTCGCCGCTGTCCAGACGAATTCCGTAGAAGGAAAGAGGAACGCCGGCTTTGCGCATTTCCTTGAAGACACGGATAGCGTTGGGAACACCGGATTTTAAGGTATCATACGTATCCACTAATAAAATGCAGGCGGAAGGATACATTTCGGCATAGGTCTTAAAAGCGGTATATTCGTCCGGGAAGCTCATAATCCAGCTATGCGCGTGAGTGCCTCTTACGGGGACATCGAAAAGCTGCCCGCAGAGAACGTTGGAAGTGCCGATACAGCCGCCGATCATGGCAGCTCTTGCACCGTAGACGCCGGCATCGGGGCCTTGTGCACGACGAAGGCCGAATTCCATGATTCCGTCACCGCGCGCCGCATAACATACTCTGGCAGCTTTGGTGGCAATCAGACTTTGATGGTTGATGATATTTAAGATTGCCGTTTCCACAAGCTGAGCCTGCATAATCGGCGCAATAACTTTTATCAGAGGCTCGCGGGGGAAGATGACGGTTCCTTCGGGAATCGAATAAATATCTCCCGTAAACTTAAAATCTTTCAGATAATCGAGAAAATCCTGTTGAAAAATGCCAAGGCTGGCAAGGTAGTCGATATCTTCCTGCGAGAAGCGAAGCTCCTTTATATATTGGATTACCTGTTCCAGACCTGCTAAGACTGCATAACCGCCGTCGCCGGGATTGGTACGATAAAATGCATCGAATATTACTGTTTCGTTTTGATTCTTGTGTTTGAAATAACCCTGCATCATAGTAAGTTCGTAAAGGTCTGTGAGCAAGGTCAGATTTTGTCTGTCCATTTTGCCTCCCATTTTGCCGGAACTGTCCGGTAAGCTAACTTTTTGAATTATTTAGTATTCTAGCACATATTATCAACATTTGCCATAGCTTTCATTTTGTTAACCCTTGACAACCTTCCGTTTTACGCTATATAATCTCATTTAGATTAACATTAATGGAATATTTTTTTGAGTAAAAAATAAAATAGGAAAAGCGTGGACGAAGACAGTATGTATCTTAAGAAAGGCACAGCGAGCCGGTGAATGGTGTAAGACCGGTGCGAGTAAGAAGATACGGAATATCACTTCCGAGCTGCAATGCCAAAATAGCATCCGGTATAACGGGCGGCAGACAATAGACGTCCTCCGGATATAAAGTAAGTATTGCCGGTTTTCTTCCGTTAAAAGAAATCATATTTCCTGCGGCTTTGTGATTGTGCATCAGCTATGAAGCTATAACTGCAGGCGTATGTTGTAACAGGTGGTAACACGGGAACTTTAACCTCGTCCTTTTACAGGACGGGGTTTTTTTAATCAGAAAGGATGAGAAGAATGTATCAGAAAGTATCTACTAATTTGAACTTTGTAGAGCGTGAAAAGCAGACGGAAAAGTTCTGGAAGGATGAACGCATATTTGAAAAGAGTATGGAGTACCGCGAAGGATGCCCCACTTATACTTTTTATGACGGACCGCCGACCGCAAACGGTAAGCCTCATATCGGCCATGTGCTTACACGTGTTATCAAGGACATGATTCCCAGATATCGCACGATGAAGGGCTATATGGTTCCCAGAAAAGCCGGATGGGACACTCACGGACTTCCGGTGGAACTGGAAGTGGAAAAAGAACTAGGATTGGATGGAAAAGAGCAAATAGAAGAATATGGCCTCGATCCGTTTATCACGAAATGTAAAGAGAGCGTATGGAAGTACAAAGGGATGTGGGAGGATTTCTCGGGGACTGTCGGTTTCTGGGCAGATATGGACGATCCGTATGTTACTTATCACGATGATTATATTGAATCCGAATGGTGGGCACTCAGGCAGATCTGGGATAAAAAGCTTTTATATAAGGGCTTTAAGATAGTTCCTTACTGTCCGCGCTGCGGAACTCCGCTTTCTTCTCACGAGGTGGCGCAGGGATATAAGGATATAAAGGAACGCTCTGCGGTCGCGCGTTTTAAAGTAAAGGGTGAGGATGCTTATATACTGGCATGGACCACGACTCCATGGACACTTCCTTCCAACGTGGCGCTGTGCGTGAACCCTTCGGAGGCTTATGCGAAGGTAAAAGCAGCGGACGGCTATACCTATTATATGGCGGAAGCGCTTCTGGACAGCGTGCTGGGTAAGTTCGGCAATGAGGAAAAGGGAATAGCGGCTTATGAAATACTGGAGTCGTTTATCGGCAAGGATTTGGAATACAAAGAGTATGAACCTCTTTTTGACTATGCCTTGGAAATATGTGAGAAGCAGCGTAAGAAGGCGTATTATGTCACATGCGACAATTATGTTACACTGACAGACGGTACGGGTGTCGTTCATATTGCCCCTGCTTTTGGTGAAGACGATGCTAATGTAGGACGTATTTATGATCTTCCGTTCGTACAGCTGGTGGACTCCAAGGGAGAACTGACACAGGAAACGGATTATGCAGGAGTATTCTGTAAGAAAGCCGATCCGATGATACTCGCGGACTTAGAGAAGAAAGGACTGCTTTTTGATGCTCCGAAATTCGAACACAGCTATCCTCATTGCTGGCGCTGCGATACTCCTCTCATTTATTATGCGCGTGAGTCATGGTTCATTAAAATGACAGCGGTAAAAGAAGATTTGATCCGTAATAATAATATGATAAACTGGATTCCCGAATCCATAGGCAAGGGCCGTTTCGGCGATTGGTTGGAGAATATTCAGGATTGGGGTATTTCCAGAAACCGCTATTGGGGAACTCCTTTAAATGTTTGGGAATGCCGGGAATGCGGCGAGATGCATTCGATTGGAAGCCGCGAAGAGTTGGAACAGATGAGCGGTAATGAAGCGGCAAGAACCGTAGAGCTGCACAGACCTTATATCGATGAGATCACGTTCGGATGTCCGAAGTGCGGCGGTACGATGAAACGTGTGCCGGAAGTGATTGACTGCTGGTTTGATTCCGGCGCGATGCCTTTCGCACAGCATCATTATCCGTTTGAAAATAAAGATTTATTTGAAAAACAATTTCCTGCGCAGTTTATCAGTGAGGCGGTGGATCAGACGAGAGGATGGTTCTACTCACTTCTTGCGGAATCTACTCTGTTATTCAACAAACCGCCTTATGAAAATGTAATCGTTCTCGGACACGTACAAGATGAGAACGGCCAGAAGATGAGTAAGTCAAAAGGAAATGCGGTAGATCCCTTCGATGCTCTGGCAACCTACGGGGCGGATGCTATTCGCTGGTATTTTTACATCAACTCCGCACCATGGCTTCCCAATCGTTTCCATGGCAAGGCGGTGCAGGAGGGACAGCGTAAATTCATGGGTACGCTCTGGAATACCTATGCTTTCTTCGTATTGTACGCGAATATCGACGACTTTGATGCGACAAAGTATAAGCTGGAATACGATAAGCTTCCGGCTATGGATAAATGGTTACTGTCCAAGCTGAATACTCTTGTTAAAGATGTAAATTCCTATATGGATAATTATAAGATTCCCGAGACAGCAAGGGCTTTGGATGATTTCGTGGATGACATGAGTAACTGGTATGTCAGAAGAAGTCGCGAACGCTTCTGGGCGAAGGGAATGGAGCAGGACAAAATAAATGCTTATATGACGCTTTATACGGCTCTTGTCACCATAAGCAAATGCGCAGCTCCTATGATTCCTTTTATGACGGAGGATATTTACCGCAATCTCGTCTGCAGCATCGATAAGGGTGCGCCGGAGAGCATCCATTTGTGCGATTTTCCGCAGGCAGATGATGCTTTCATCGACAAGAAGTTAGAAGACGATATGGATGAGGTTCTGAAAATTGTCGTTATGGGAAGAGCCTGCAGAAATGCGGCGAATATCAAGAACCGCCAGCCAATCGGTAGAATGTTTGTGAAAGCGCCTCATACACTCAGCGAATTCTATCAAGATATAATAAGGGAAGAGCTGAATGTCAAAGAGGTTGTATTTACGGAGGATGTAAGAGAGTTCACTAGCTACAGCTTCAAGCCTCAGCTACGTACGGTGGGACCGAAGTACGGAAAACAACTGGGCGGTATTCAGAAGGAATTAGCGTCTCTGGACGGCAATGAGGCTATGGATAAGCTGAATGAGGACGGAGTGCTTACGTTCGATGTAAACGGTACGGAAGTGGCGTTTACGAAAGATGATTTATTAATCGAGATAAGCCAGAAGGAAGGTTATGTATCGGAGGCAGATAATATGGTAACGGTCGTACTCCATACAGAGCTGTCAGAGGAACTGGTGGAAGAAGGCTTCGTGTACGAAGTGATCAGCAAGATTCAGACAATGCGTAAGGACGCTGATTTCGAAGTAACGGATCATATAAAAGTTTCTATTTGCGAGAATGAGAAAATCGCAGATATTGTAAAGAAAAATGAGAGCATAATATCAGCAAAGGTGCTTGCAGATGAAATGGTAACGGGAGAAATGCTGGAAGTTTCCAAGGAATGGAATGTGAACGGTGAAAATGTTATTATAAGTATCTGTAGGAATTAAATAAGTAACAGTCCGGCCTCACGGCTGGACTGTTATTTAAATTTCAATTAATATACAGAATAGTGTTGACAAAAAATAAACTTATGATTATAATATAAATGTGCAAACGGTTGCATAGATAATAATGGTACATAAATTTATTTTTTTTTGCAATTCGTGCAAACGATTGCATAAAGGAGCATATATGGCAGTAACAATTAAAGATATAGCCAAAAAAGTGGGAGTATCCCCCTCTACAGTGTCGAGAGTCATTAATGGCAATGCGGTAATTTCGGAGGAAACTAAAAAAAAGATTGTAAGTGTGATGGAAGAATTAGATTATCATCCTAACAGTCTTGCCAGGAATCTGGCCAATGGAAATGCATATGCGGTGGGGCTTGTTATCGATGCACAAGATGAGCATACATTTTCCAATGCCTTTTTTAACAGGAGTGTTTATGCGATTGAAACCGTAGCGCAGAATCATGGATATAACCTTTTGATTACAAATGACAGGGATATGGCTGGAACGAGCGCCGTAGAAAAGCTTGTACTGGAGAAAAAAGTTGACGGAATTATATTGCCTACCTCCAGTGTGACAGTTAAATTAGTGAAATTGCTAAAAGACAATAATTTCCCGTTTGTTGTTCTGGGAGAGCCAAGGATAGACGGAAAAGACGTAAGCTGGGTGGATATCAATAATGAAATGGGAAGTGAGATTGCAGTTAAGCATCTGAAAGAGAACGGCTATAAGCGTGTGTCAATTTTGGTGGAAAACAGAAAAACGGTCTTTGCGAGAAATAGAATAGAGGGATATGTCAAGAGCGTGAAGGCGTATGGACTTGCTTACAGCGAGGAATATATTGTTGACTGTGGAACGGAGATGGAAAGGATATCCTCTATTATAAAAGACATGCTGGTCAGGGATAACCCGCCGGATGCATTTTTGTGTTCCAATAATATGATTGCTTATCAAGTGCTTAAGGAATTGAAATCACAGAATATTTCTGTTCCCAGAGAAATAGGCCTTGTTACTTTTGATAATTATCCGATTGCAGAATATATGGATCCGCCCTTGACGGTAGTGGATGTGGATACGTTCAGTCTCGGTGAGCAGGCGGCCTCAACACTGTTGAATAAAATCAGAAGAGTAGAACAAGGCAATCAGCAAATTGCAATTTCTCCAAGTCTTATAGAAAGAGATTCTTCGAAAAGAGGTAAATAGAATGTTAAAAGAAGCAGTATTACATAGGAACTCATATAAATATGTTTATCCTTCCTTAAGAAATTGCCTGAATTTTAAGCTCAGGACAGGGAGGGAGGACATCAAAGACTGTAAATTAATCTGTTTCCCGCGTACCGATACGGACAGCCCCCAGATACTTTCCATGAAGTGTTTTGCAAGAGACCATTTATTTGATTATTTTGAAACCGCCGCATATTTCAGCAAGGTCGCCAGGTATCAAAAATATTATTTTGAGCTTGTGGATGCGGAAGATAGAATTTATTACTATTCCGTATATGGAATTACGCGGGAAAGACCCGAGGATGGATATTTTGAATTTTTGTATGCAAATAGAGGAGATGTTATTTCGGTGCCGGATTGGGCGAAAGGGATCGTGTATTATCAGATTTTTCCTGAACGGTTTAAAAATGGAGATATCTCAAATGACCCGAAGGAATGTGTGCCATGGGGAAGTATACCGGATAGAGAATGCTATATGGGGGGAGATTTGCGCGGGATTATACAGAAACTGGATTACCTGAAGAGTTTAAACGTAGACTGCCTTTACCTGACACCGATTTTTAAGGCTGATTTTAATCATAAATATGCAACACAAGACTATTATGACGTAGATCCGATGTTTGGAAGCAGGCAGGATTTGAAGGATTTGATAGAGGGCTGCCATAGGAGAGGAATGAGGATTATTCTGGACGGTGTATTTAATCATACGGGAATACACTTCGGTCCCTTTGAAGATTTACTGGAGAAGCAAGAGAAATCTGCATATAAGGAGTGGTTTTATGTTACTGAGTATCCGGTTGTGGTCTCGCATAATGCCTATGAATGTGTCGGTGCATATAAATGGATGCCTAAGCTGAATACTTCCAATGCAGAAGTAAAGAAATTTATTATAAATGTTATGGAATATTGGATAGATGAATTCGGCATCGATGGCTGGAGGCTGGATGTGGCAGATGAGGTGGACGGAGGCGTATGGGAGGAGGCGCATAAGAGAATTAGAAATAAAAAGCAGGATGTATTGCTTCTGGGAGAGACGTGGAGTCTGTCGGATAAAATGCTGGAAGGAAATCAGTTAGACAGTATAATGAACTATTTCTTCCGGGATACCGTATGTGATTATTTTGCGAAGGATAAAATTGATGTGGACGAATTTGATCATAGATTAAATCAGATGTATGCGGAATACCATAGGGAATTCCAGTTGGCTCTTTATAATCTTTTAGACAGTCATGATACGGCAAGATTTCTTTCGGAAAGCGGAGGAGATAAGAAAAAACTGAAACTTGCCGCAGCCTTTCAATTTATTTTTCCTGGTTCGCCAGCCATTTATTATGGTGATGAGATCGGTATGGAAGGGGATAATGATCCGGACTGCAGAAGGGGCATGATATGGGAAGAAGAAAAACAGGATAAAGAACTGTTCCGGTGGTATTGTATGCTGAGCAGATTGAGGCAGGAAGAAAAAGCATTGAAGTACGGAAGCTTCCACACAAACATATGTGATGCCGGCCAGCAATTGTTCGGTTGCATCAGGAAATATGAAAGCGAGGTCATATACGCGGTGTTTAGCAAAAATCATTCTAAAACTTGCGTACAGGTGCCATTGCTATCGGAATCAAAGGCAGTGGACCTTATCGGTAACGAGGAGTATGCGGTAGAGAAGGAATATACAAAAGACGCTTATAATGGGGACATTTTGGAATACAAGGGAAAAGTAACCGTAGAGCTTTTGCCGTATTCCATGAAAGTCATAAAACAAATTATGGAGGTATAGGGAATGAAGAAAAACAAAAAAATACTGGCAATTGTACTAACAACCGTTGTATGCTTGGGAGCTGTCATGGGTTGTGGTAAATCGCCAGCAAAATCTGAATCCGCCGTTAACGACGGGGAAACAGCAGCAGTGGTTCAGCAGGATGAAGAAAGTACAGAAGAAATTGTTTTGGACTTTTGGCACCATTATAGTGCCGAATCTGCTGAAAATGAAACCTTGAATAGTATATTAATTCCTAAGTTTGAGGAAGAGAATCCAAACATAAAAGTAAATGCCGTATCCCATGAATGGGCAGACCTGCATGATAAGCTTCTTATCAGTGCAACATCCGATACACTGCCTGACGTAGCAAGGCTGGATAGTGCATGGATACCGGAATTCCAAAAAACTGATATTCTGATAGCATTAGATGAGGAAATGAGTGATTTTACCGCTGCAAGTGAAATATTATTGGAAAGCGCTATGAGCACTGCTCGGGTAGGGGCACATTATTACGGACTGGCACTTAATACAAACACTAAAATTTTATTCTATAATGTAAAAGCGCTGCAGGCTGCAGGGCTATCAGTTCCCTCAACAATGGAAGAGTTTGCACAAACAGTGAAACAACTGTCAGGAACCAACGAAAATGGACAGCAGGTCTGGGGGTACAGCGAACCCGGCTTGTCGGGGTGGAATGTATGTCCGTTTATCTGGAGCTTCGGCGGAGAAATCACTAATCCGGATCAGACAAAAGCAAGCGGTTATATTAACAGCGAGAATACAATAAAGGCCGTACAAATGCTTGCAGATTTATATGATTCGGGATCTATTACCGGATGGAACAACGGAGATATCCCGATGACCGACGGTTTTGGTACAGGCAGATATCTTATGATCCTTGATGGTCCCTGGAAAACGGCAGAATTGGCCGGCGGATATCCTGATATGGAATATGCAACAGCACCGATGCCTTCTGGAGACGGCGGCACTCATTCTGTTCTGGGAGGCGAAAATATCGCGATGTTTAAATCAGCCGACAAGGAAGCCTCCTGGAAATTTATGAAGTTTATGACAAGCGAGTTCGCACAGGAAGAAATGGCAAAATGCGGACAGATTCCTGTCAATAAGCAGGCACTGGAAAGTGATACGGTAAAAAATGCCGACTTTGCTCCGTTTATTGATTCTCTTGAAAATGCGAGAACACGTCCTACGGTCGCTATGTGGTCTGAAATTGACAACCAGCTTTCCATAGCAGTTTCAGCAGTTATGAACGGAGAAAAAACAGCCGAAGAAGCAATGAATGAACTTGCGGTCTTAATCGATGAACTATTAATTAATTAGCCCTTGTTATATTATCTTTAATGCGGTAGGTTCACGCTGCCGCGTTAAAGATAATTATATAATAGGAATGAAAACAAGTCAATGTGATAGTATAGGGTGTCCATATGAATAAAAAAGTTATGGGGAATAGGCTGCAGATTGCGGCGCTGCTTGCCCCGGGTGTTTTGATTTTCAGTATGTTTACATTGTATCCTATTGTTAAGCTCTTTGTAATGAGTTTTTTTGAATGGGATTTCGGGTCCATGTTTGAACAGGCATTTATTGGACTGGAGAATTACGAAACTGTCCTGAAGGATAAATATTTTCAGACAGCCTTTATGAATTCTATTTATTACACATTGATTACGGTTCCGGCTCAGATGATACTGGGTTTGCTTGTGGCACTGCTGATTAACAGTGTGGCACGTTTCAAGGTAGGATATCGCGTATTGTATTATCTTCCGGTAATCACATCATGGGTAATCGCATCATTGGTATTCAGATATATTTTCAATACAGAAGGTCTCTTAAATTATTTTCTGTCGAATGTTCTGCACATTACCCGCGGAAATATCAGATGGCTGGATTCGCGTACCGGTGGAATGGCAGTGGCCATGCTGCTCGGTACATGGAAAGGTATTGGATGGAATATGGTGGTTTTTCTTGCCGCTTTGCAGACTGTTCCGGCGGAATTGTACGAAGGGGCTTCTATTGACGGAGCAGGAACGATACGGAAATTCTTCAGTATCACGTTGCCTTCGATCAAAGGGACGGTATTGTTTGCGCTGGTTATGCTTACCATAGGAGGATTTAATGTATTTACATCCATTAAGATGATTACAGGAGGAAATCCCGGACATCAAACGGATACTGTTTTAACATGGATGTATTATAAAGCTTTTAGCACGGGGGAATTCGGATATGCGGCTGCGCTGTCCTTTATCATAGCATCTGCACTGGCGTGTCTGGCACTTATTCAGTTCCGGATGATGAGAAATATGGAATAAAGAGGTAGTATATGACAAAGAAAACATTGAGACAGACAGGTATAAATTTCATTTTGCTGAGCACGCTAAGCTTGGTTATTATGCCTATGATTTATATGGTAAGCACATCTCTTAAGCCTAACGGAGCTCTGTATGAATTTCCGCCCAGATTCTTTCCTCATCTTGATGAGCTTACAATAGAGAATTATATGTATATCATAAGACAGGGGAAATATTATATCAACTTTCTGAATAGTATTCTGGTATCGGGAATAACGGTACTGCTTGCGGCTTTTATTGCGTCGGCGCTGGGATTTTGCATGGCACGGTTTCATTTTACAGGGAAGAAGATTTTATTTGCATTTATTCTTCTTACAATGATAATACCGGGAACCACACTCATTGTGCCTCAGTATGAACTGGCTGTTAAGCTGAAAGCAATTAATAACCTATGGGGTCTGATCCCATTTTATGTCGCATGGGTAATCCCGTATTCAACGTTTATGATCAAGGGATTTGTTGAAACGATTCCTTCTGAACTGGATGAAGCGATATATATGGACGGCGGCAGTGTATTTACTGTCTTTTTCAAAATAATACTGCCCTTAGCAAAGCCGGGAATTGCATCGGTTTCTATTTTTAATTTTCTTACGGCATGGGAAGAATATCCGTGGGCCAATACTGTAATAAATGATAATTTAAAAAGAACGCTGCCGATTGCGATATCCGGTTTTTTCGGACAGCATCAGTTCACACAATGGGGATATGTATTTGCATTATCAGTATTCAGCCTTATTCCTATTCTTCTCGTGTTTATTTTCTGTCAGAAATTCTTTGTTGCCGGGTTGACGACAGGCAGCGTAAAAGGGTAATCGCCAACAGGAGTGGGTACTAACGGACGGTTGATTTTTTTACCAGATAATGTATAATCATGCATATAGATAACCCAGTGGGAGGTCCTACATGGCTAAAAAGTCGGCAATGGATTTTGATAAGGAATTATTTAAAAGAAGTGTTGTTTATAATGTAAAAACTTTATATAGAAAAACCATGGAGGAGGCGACACCGCAGCAGATTTTTCAGGCGGTGTCCTACGCCATTAAAGATGCAATTGTCGATACATGGATGACAACACAGAAAGAGTATGAGAAACAAGACCCTAAAATGGTTTATTATCTGTCCATGGAATTCTTGATGGGCAGGGCTCTCGGCAATAATATTATTAATTTGCAGTCATATGAACCGGTGAAAGAGGCATTGGAGGAATTGGGTGCGGATATCAATGTGATAGAGGATCAGGAGCCGGATGCAGCGCTTGGCAACGGTGGTCTGGGAAGGCTCGCGGCTTGTTTTCTCGATTCCCTTGCAACGTTGGGCTATCCTGCATATGGTTGTGGTATCCGTTACCGTTACGGCATGTTCAAACAGCAGATTAAGGATGGATATCAGATAGAGGTACCCGATAACTGGCTGGAAAACGGCAATCCCTTTGAGTTAAGAAGACCGGAATATGCGAAAGAGGTTAAGTTCGGCGGATATGTGAATGTATACGTAGATGAGAACGGCAGAAGCATTTTCAAACAGGAGGGTTATCAATCAGTCAATGCCATTCCTTATGATTTGCCTATCGTAGGTTACGGAAATGGTATCGTTAATACGCTTCGTATCTGGGACGCACAGCCGGTAGAGTGCTTCAGGCTGGATTCTTTCGATAAAGGAGATTATCAAAAAGCGGTGGAGCAGGAGAACCTTGCAAGGAATATCGTGGAGGTTCTGTATCCCAACGATAATCATTATGCGGGCAAGGAGCTGCGTTTAAAACAGCAGTATTTTTTCATATCCGCATCAGTGCAGGAAGCAGTGGCAAAATACATGCGTAAGCATGAAGATATCCGAAAATTTCATGAAAAGGTTACTTTTCAGTTAAACGATACGCATCCTACGGTAGCGATTGCGGAATTGATGCGGATTCTTATGGATGAGTATTATCTTACATGGGACGAAGCTTGGACTGTCACCACAAAAACGTGTGCATATACCAATCATACGATTATGTCGGAAGCGCTCGAAAAGTGGCCCATCGAATTATTCTCGAGACTGCTTCCCAGAATCTATCAGATTGTGGAAGAAATCAACCGGCGTTTCGTGAAGCAGATTGAACAGATTTATCCGGACAATCAGGAAAAAATCCGAAAAATGGCCATTATTTATGATGGTCAGGTGAAGATGGCACATCTCGCTATTGTTACGGGCTATTCGGTAAACGGTGTGGCGAGGCTGCACACAGAGATATTAAAAAAACAGGAATTAAAAGACTTCTACGAGATGATGCCGGAGAAATTTAATAATAAGACAAATGGTATTACTCAGAGGCGCTTCCTTCTCCACGGCAATCCACTTCTCGCCGACTGGATAACTTCTCATATAGGTCCCGAATGGATTACGGATTTGCCGAAACTTAGCAAACTGAAGGTTTATGCGGAAGATGAGAAAGCCCAACAGGAGTTTATGAATATTAAATATAAGAATAAAATCCGCCTGGCGGAATATATTCTGGAGAATAACGGTATTGAGGTAGACCCGCGCTCAATCTATGATGTGCAGGTAAAGAGGCTTCATGAATATAAGAGACAGCTTCTGAATATTCTCCATATTATGCACCTTTATAACCAACTGAAAGAGCATCCGGAGATGGATTTTTATCCGAGAACTTTTATATTTGGTGCGAAAGCGGCTGCCGGATACAGGAATGCGAAGCTTACCATCAAATTGATTAATGCGGTAGGAGATGTAATCAACAACGACTTGACTATCCGGGGTAAGCTGAAAGTCGTATTTATTGAAGATTATAGAGTATCCAATGCGGAGATGATTTTTGCCGCAGCGGACGTCTCCGAACAGATATCTACGGCAAGTAAAGAAGCGTCAGGCACCGGAAATATGAAGTTTATGCTTAACGGCGCTATTACGCTCGGAACAATGGATGGTGCGAATGTGGAAATCGTAGAAGAAGTGGGCAAAGAAAACGCGATTATTTTCGGACTCGGCTCCGACGAGGTTATACGGTATGAAAACTTCGGCGGATATGACCCGATGGAAATATTCAATAACAATCCAGACGTCAGAAAGGTGCTGATGCAGTTAATCAACGGTACTTATTCCAAGAACGATCCGGATTTGTTCCGTCCTCTCTACAATTCACTCCTGAACACACAAAGTACGGCAAAAGCCGATACGTACTTTATTCTGAAGGATTTTGAGGCATATGCGGAAGCGCAGAAGAGAGTTCAGACGGCTTATAAAGATGAAAGAAACTGGGCAAAGAGCGTTATATTAAATGTGGCATGCTCCGGCAAGTTTTCTTCCGACAGAACCATTGAAGAATATGTAAAAGATATATGGCACTTGGATAAGGTAGTCTTACCACCAAGAAAAAACAAATAATATACATTTAATATTAAGCAATATTGCGCATATTTTAATTGTGCATTATTGCTTTTTTTATTGCTTCCCAATCTGCTCATGCTCAGTGAATAATTAATTAAAGTTTTTACCAATTGCATGTATTATGTTTTTACATTATAATTGGAAATGATAATCTAAAGGAAGATAGGAGGATAAGCATGATACAATTATATAAAACAGGCGCATATCTGTTAAACGGAACGGAAGTTATTCCTGACGACGCAGATGCGCAGGCAGCAATAAAGAGTAAAACAGGAAAAAATATAAATAAAGAAGACGCAGCGAAAGAAACCATTGCCTACGGCATTTTAAAAGAGCACAATACCTCCGGCAACATGGACAAGCTGAAGATTAAATTCGATAAATTAACTTCCCATGATATTACATTTGTAGGGATTATACAGACGGCACGCGCGTCGGGACTGGAGAAATTCCCTATTCCTTATATATTGACCAATTGCCACAATTCACTTTGTGCGGTGGGTGGTACCATTAATGAGGATGACCATATGTTTGGTCTCTCCTGTGCGAAGAAATACGGCGGGGTGTATGTACCTCCTCATCAGGCGGTTATTCACCAGTATGCCAGAGAGATGCTGGCAGGCGGAGGAAGAATGATTCTCGGTTCGGATTCCCATACCCGCTATGGGGCGCTGGGTACCATGGCAATGGGAGAAGGCGGTCCGGAGTTAGTAAAGCAGCTTTTGAATCAGACCTATGATATCAATATGCCGGAGGTAATAGGTGTTTATTTGACCGGTGAACCGATAAAGGGAGTAGGACCTCAGGATGTGGCTCTTGCGATTATCGGAGCGGTATTCGGCAACGGTTATGTAAAAAATAAAGTGATGGAATTCGTAGGGCCGGGCGTAGCTTCCCTGGGTGCCGATTTCAGAATAGGCATCGATGTAATGACAACGGAGACAACCTGCCTTTCTTCCATCTGGGAAACGGATAAAGAGATAGAAGAGTTCTATGATATTCACGGAAGAAAGGAAGACTATAAGGAACTTAAGCCGGGAGAAGCGGCATATTATGATGGATTGATTACTGTAGATCTAAGCAGTATCAGACCAATGATTGCAATGCC
Organism: Clostridiales bacterium; assembly: GCA_012520655.1. Lineage (GTDB taxonomy): Bacteria > Bacillota > Clostridia > Lachnospirales > Lachnospiraceae > Kineothrix. Next base: position 64,956 of record JAAYNW010000020.1, read on the forward strand.
TTTCCATCCGAGCAATACGTATACCATTGAAGAGTTAAATGCGAATCTGGACGATATTCTCGATGAAGTGGAGAAAAAAGCAGTCGTCAGCCTGGATGGTGCAGTAAATTATACGTTGAAGAATAAGGTGAAGAACGGAAAGCTTTATGTGGATCAAGGTATTATTGCAGGCTGTGCGGGCGGCGGATTTGAAAATATTTGTGCAGCGGCAGACATTTTGAAGGGCGCCTATATCGGATCCGACGGATTTACTTTAAGCGTATATCCCGCTTCCACGCCTATTTATATGGAACTTATCA